>JAKAMV010000087.1 GCA_021812735.1 Chloroflexota bacterium
CGCGGCCGCCGGCGCGGGGCGCGGCATGATGCGCGGCGCCGGCGCCGGGGCTGCCTGCCCGGTCACGAGCCCCGCCCCCGCCAACTGACAGCGCCGCCCGGCCACGTCCCCGGCGGGCGGCCGCACCTCCCTGCGGCCGCCCGCCCTACGATGCGTCCACCATGAGCACGATCCTGGTTGTCGACGACGAGCCCCACATCCGCGAGATCGTCGGCTCGTACCTGGCCCGCGAGGGCCACGAGGTCCGCTACGCGGCCGACGGCGACGCCGCCCTGGCGGCTGCGCTGGACGGCGACCCGGACCTGATCGTGCTCGACGTGATGCTGCCCGGCAGGTCCGGCTTCGACGTCCTGCGCGATCTCCGCGCCGCCGGACGGCGCTCGGCGGTCATCCTGCTCACCGCCCGCGACGACGTGATCGACCGGGTGGCGGGCCTCGAGATCGGCGCCGACGATTACGTCACCAAACCGTTCGAGCCGCGCGAGGTCGTGGCCCGGGTGGGAGCGGTCCTGCGCCGGCTCAGCGCCGCGGCGCCGTCGGGACCGGCGAGCGCCTCGCCGAGCGCGGCGAGCGGGACGCGTCGCTACCTGGACCTCGAGATCGACGAGCCGGCCCGCGAGGTTCGCCGCGCCGGCTCGGACCTCGGCCTGACCCGCGCCGAGTTCGACCTCCTGCAGGCCCTCGCGGAGCACCCGGGCGTCACCCTCAGCCGCGGCCAGCTGGGGGAGAGGGTCTTCGGCGAGGCGTTCGACGCCTTCGACCGGACCATCGACACCCACGTGAAGAACCTGCGCCGCAAGCTCGGGCCCCGTGACGGCGGCCGCGACTACGTCGAGACGATCCGCGGCGTCGGCTATCGGGCGGCGCGGGCGTGATCGTCCGGCAGCTCCGGAGGCCCGGCCTCGCCGTGCGCCTCGCGGTGGCGTTCGCCCTCGTGGCCATCGGGACGGCGGCGGCCGTGGCCGTGTTCGCGCCGCCCATCGTGGGTCGCGGGTTCGCGATGATGGAGGCTGGCGGGGCGTCAGCGCCGGGGGCGGGCCCCTGGCGGGGACAGGGTGCGGGCCTCGGCAGTGCGGCCGGCGGCTACCTGGCCCAGGCGCAGCAGGAGGCCGCCGCGACCATCGCGCTCGTCGCGCTCGTCGCCGCGGCCATCGCCTCGCTGGTGGGCATCGTCATCGCCTGGTGGATCGCCCGGCCGCTCGTCCGCCTCGAGCAGGCCGCCGCCTCGGTGGCTGCCGGGGACCTCGCCGCCCGCTCGGGCGTCGCCGGCCGGGGCGACGAGCTAGGCTCCCTGGGGCGGTCCTTCGACGCCATGGCGGCCGACCTCGAGCGCAACGAGGCCGCGCGACGCCGGTTCTTCGCGGACGCCGCCCACGAGATGAAGACGCCCCTCGCGGTGATCGAGGCGACGACCGCCGCCGTTCTCGATGGCGTCTACGAGCACGACGACCGGCATCTCGCCACCATTCGCGACCAGGCGCGGCTCCTCGGGCGCGTCGTGGACGACCTGCGCACGGTGAGCCTGGCCGAGGCCGGGGCCCTGCCGCTGGCCCTCTCGGCCGTCCGTCCGGCCGAGCTCGTCGAGGGCGCGGTGCGCTCGTTCGCGGCGCGGGCCGAGGCGCGCGGCGTGGCGCTGGTGCCCGACCTCGGCGACCTTGCCGGGCTCGAGCTCCGGGCTGACCGGGACCGCATCGGCCAGGTGCTGGGCGCGCTGCTCGACAACGCGCTGCGCTACGCGCCGGACGGCAGCCGGATCACGGTGCGGGCGGAGCGGTCGCCCCTGCCCGGGGATGGCGTGCGCCTGGCGGTGCTCGACGAGGGCCGGGGGATCCCGCCCGACGACCTGCCGCGCGTCTTCGACCGGTTCTACCAGGCGGATCCCGCGCGGGACCGGGGCACGGCGACGTCCGGCCTCGGGCTCGCCATCGTCAGGGCCGTGGTGGAGGCACACGGCGGGCGCGCGGGGGCGGCGAGCCGCGAGGGCGGTGGCGCCATGGTCTGGATCGACCTGCCGGCTGTCGGCTGAGTCGGCGCGGCCGCGGGACGGGCCCGCGGCCGACGGGTCGCCGCGCGCCGCTACGAGCGCTTGGCGACGTTGACGCCCTTGAGGATCTTGAGGTTCAGGACGACGAACCGGAACGCCTGGAACAGCTTGAAGTTCATCCAGAACCGGTCGCGCGGGGTGATCTCCATGGCGGCGACTCCTGGGGGCGCTTGGGGCGGGGCGGGGGAGGGTTGCGCGCTCACTCGGGGATGAACTGCCAGCCGAGGCCGCCCTTGAGCTTGTAGATGAACGTGGTGTGGAGCATGCGCTTCATCCACGCTCCCGCGAGGCCCATCTCGAGGTGGGTCACGAACAGGTCGCGGCCGCCCTCCTTCGGATAGCGGCGAAGGTCGGGCACCACGGGGTAGATCATGATCGTGGCGGCCGAGCCGTCCCAGAGCGAGTCGCCCATGGACGCGATGCAGGCGGCGTACATCTCGGTCATCCGCTCGCCGTGGGTCATCCGGCCGTGCTTGACGAGGTCGATGATGTTGAGCGCCACGACGCGCCCGATGATCCCCGACACCATGCCGGTCCGGGGCGGCGCCGACGTGATGCTCATGCCGTTGGGGTTCGCGTGCGGCTGCGAGATCGGCCCTGGGGGCGCGAAGGCGATGCCGGCGGCGAAGATCTCCGGGTAGCGCGGATTCTGGTAGTGCTCCGGCCAGGCGTCCGGGTTGCGGATCAGCTCCTCGTACGGCAGGCCGTACGTCGCGTCCACCTTGACCATGCCGTTGGGTGCCAGCACGTCGGCCGAGAGGTCCGCGCCGTCCTTGCCGACGACCTTGAGCGGTTGGCCCAGGAAGCGCGGGATGAGCATCGCGAAGTCGTAGGGCATCTCGCCCCGGCGGCCCTCGTAGTCCTCCCAGCGGATGGCCTCGGGGGTGACCTCGGTGACGCCGGTCTGGACCTGGTGCCGGATCCCGTACTCCTTGAACGCCGCCTCGATGAACGCCGCGCTCGAGACCGTCTTGCCTCCGCGCCGGACCTCCACCCCGCGGACGCCGAAGTCGCCGACGGCCCGCTCGTTGGACAGCCAGAGCAGGTCCGCGTTCTCGCGCACGCCCCGGCGCACCAGGTCCTTGTGGATGTTGGTGATGTACTCGAAGGCCGCGCCCTGGCAGGTGGCGCCCGGATGCCCGGTGCCCACGACGAAGCGCCGCTTCTCGCCCTTCCTGAGCCGCTCGACCTCGGCGAGGTAGCGGTCCCGGGCGTGCTCCGCGTGCGGCCCGGTGCAGATGGACTCGGTGTGCCCGCGGTCCGGCCCCAGGCCGGGCGTCCCGGCGAAGTCGAGCCTCGGGCCGGTCGCGACGATCAGGTAGTCGTAGTCCACGCGTGCGTCGGCCGGGCTCCCGTCGGCCGGCTCCACGACGACGTACCGCTCGTCCGGGTGGATCTCCGTGGCCGCGCCCAGGATGAAGCGGACGCCGAACTTCCGGTACACGGGCCGGAGGGCGAACTGGGTCTTGGCCAGCGGCATCCGGCCCACGCCCACCCAGACCCACGAGGGCACGTAGGAGAATGTCTCGAGCCGGTTGACGACCGTGACCTCATGGCTTTTGCCGAGCTTGCTGCCGAGGTACAGGGCTGCCGTGTGGCCGGCGAAACCTGCGCCCAGAATGGCGACGCGAGCCATCATTCCTCCGTTCGTCTGCGCATCGGGCCGAGCCGTGGCGGCGCGTGCCGCGGGAGGACGCGGTCCGAACACTAGGCGCGCCCGGAGGCTTGCGCAACGGTCCGCTTTCCTGCTACTGTGACAGTAGTTGCGCAAATACGCAATTACAAGCAGGGAACCGTCGAACCATGTCGAACCCGACACCCACCGCCCGGCCGCACCGGGTTATCGTCTTCTCGACGCCGTCATGCCCCTGGTGCACCAAGGCCAAGACCTACCTGCGCGGGCGCGGCGTCCCCTTCCGTGACGTGGACGTCAGCCGGGACGCGGCTGCCGCCCGCGACCTCGTCCGCCGCACGGGCCAGATGGGCGTGCCGGTGATCGAGATCGACGGCCGCCCGATCGTCGGATTCGACCAGGCGCGCATCGACTCGATGCTCGGCCTTCGCCCCAACTGAGCCGTCCTCGACCACAAGGAGAAGCACTCGTGTCTGAGACCGTCCAGCCCCTCGGCAGCCGTGTCCTCGTCCTCGTCCTGGCCCAGGAGAACCGGACCGCGTCCGGCCTGGTGATCCCCGACACCGCCAAGGAGAAGCCGCAGCGCGGCGAGGTCGTGGCGATTGGCGACGACACCGAGACGATCAAGGTCAAGGTGGGCGAGCGCGTCCTGTTCCCCAAGTACACCGGCACCGAGATCAAGATCGACGACAAGGACCACCTGATCATCGAGAGCACGGACCTGCTCGCGGTCCTGCGCGACGGCGCCACCGCCTGAGATGGGCGCCCCGTCTGAGCCCGCCGTCGCGGGCCCCCTCAGGGCCCTCGTCCTCGGCGGCGGGTTCGCGGGCGTGGAGGCCGCCGCCGGCCTCGCGCGATCGAGCCGTTTCGACGTCACGCTCGTCTCGGATCGCGACTTCCTGTACCTGAACCCCGTCTCCATCTGGATCCCCGTCCGCGGGATGGAGCCGGATGGCGCTCGCGTCCCCCTGCGCGAGATCGCCCAGCGGCGCGGGTTCCGGCTCGTGGTGGACCGCGTGGAGGCCATCCGCTCGGCTGACCACACCGTCCGCCTCGCGGGCGGCGACCTCGGCTATGACTACCTCGTCATCGCGCTTGGCGGCGCGAAGCTCCAGCCCAAGGGCGTCGAGCACTCCTACTCGATCTGTGGCGCCCCGGACACGGCGCTCGCGATCCGGGATCGGCTCGACGCGCTCCTCGCCACGGGGAGCGGCTCGATCGCCTGCGGCTTCGGGGGCAACCCCAGGGACCGCTCGGCCGTGCGCGGCGGCCCTGCCTTCGAGCTCCTGTTCAACATCGACCAGATGCTGCGACGGAGGGGCGCGCGCGACAGGTTCACCCTCACGTTCTTCGCGCCGATGGCGGAGCCGGGCGAGCGCATGGGCCCCCGCGCCATGAGCCTCACCGGCGCCATGCTGGGCAAGAGCGGCATCGGCTCGCGGACCGGCACGCCCATCGCCAGCTTCGACGAGGCCGGCGTCGCCTTCACCGACGGCTCGCGCCTCGAGGCGGACCTCGTCCTGTTCATCCCCGCCGCCTCGGGCCACCCGGTCCTCGCCGCGTCGGACCTGCCGCTCAACGAGGCGGGCTTCGTGCGGATCGACGACCACGGGTTGGTGCACGGCACCACCGACGTCTACGCCGCGGGCGACGTGGCGGCGCTCGAGGGCCCGGAGTGGCTGGCCAAGCAGGGCCACACGGCGGAGGCCATGGCCCGCAACGCCGCGGCGAACATCATCGCGGCCGAGCGCGGCAGCTCCGAGCGCAAGGGCTACCAGGCGCACCTGTCGATCGTCTGCCTGATGGACGTCGGCAATGGTGCGGCGATGATCTACCGCGGCCGCAGGCGGAACTTCGTCGTCCCGCTCCCGGTCGTGGGTCACTGGATGAAGCGGGCCTGGGGTGTGTACGCGCGCTTGACAAAGCTCGGCCGGATGCGCCGCCTCCCCGGCCTGTAGACCGATGTATCCATTCGGACGCTGACCGCGTCTATGGCATAGAGGTCCCGTTTTGGGGCCTGAGTGCCCAAGGAGGAACCCCCAAATGCGTCTCGCCCAGAACGAGTCCACCGCCGATCGCGCCGTCCGCGTCGTCGTCGGCGTCATCCTCGCTGCCCTTGCCCTGGCGGGCGTCGCCAGCGGCGTCCTCGCGATCGTCGCGTGGGTCCTGGCGGTGGTCCTGGTCTTCACGGGCCTGACCGGCTTCTGCGCGCTCTACGCGCTGGTCGGCTTCAGCACGCGGCCCAAGACCCGCTGACCGGCGCTCGCTCGTTGGACGACGCCGCGGCCCCCGGCGACCCCTTCGCGACGGCGCTGGTCGCGGAGCTGCCGCGGCTCGTCCACCTGGCCGCCCGGCTGGTCCGCGACGCGGACCTGGCCGAGGACTGCGCCCAGGAGACGATCGTCGGCGCGTGGCGGCGGCGGGACCAGCTCCGCGATCCGTCCGCGCTGACCGCCTGGCTGCGTCGGTCGCTGGTCAACCGGGTGATCGACCGGGCGCGGGCCAGCCGGGACGAGCTGGACATCGACGCGGTCGAGGCGGATTGGCACGACGACCACTGGTCGGTTGCCCCGGATCGGGTGCTCGAGCGCGCCGAGCTCCGCGACGAGCTGGAGGACGCGCTCACCAGGCTGCCGGCCGTGTATCGCGTGGCGGTGCTGCTCCACGACGCCGTGGGCTGGACGGCAGCCGAGATCGCGGCCGCGACGGGGGCCGGCCTCCCCGCCACCAAGCAGCGCCTGCGTCGCGGGAGGATGATGCTCGTGAGTGCCTTGGCGGAGGACGACGCGCGCCGCCGTGCCAGCGAGGCCCAGCCGCTCCGCTGCTGGCGGGCCCGTCGCCACGTCTCGGGGTACCTTGACGGCGATCTTGACGAGGCCACCAAGGCGGCGGTCGAGGCCCACCTCGAGACGTGCCCCACCTGCCCGCCGCTGTACGCGAGCCTGGTGGGCGTCCGCGCCACGCTGGGCGGTCTGCGCGACCCGGACTCGGTGGTGGAGGACGCGATCGCGCGGCGGGTCCGCGAGCGGCTCTCGCCACTGTGACGACAGGAGAGATGCGCATGACCGACGGGCCGGCCAAGACCCATCAGCAGCTGTGGGACGAGCGGCACGCGTCCCGCGGGCACATCGAGTCGAGCGAGCCGGATCCGGTGCTGGTCTCGGTTGCCGGCCCGCTGCCTCCCGGACGATCGCTTGACCTCGCCGCGGGCGACGGGCGCAACACCATCTGGCTTGCGTCCCGTGGCTGGACCGCTACCGGGGTGGACTTCTCCGGGGTGGCGCTCGAGCGGGCCCGTGCGTCAGCTGACCGGGCCGGCGTGACGGCGACCTGGGTCCACGCGGACCTGCTCTCCTGGCGGCCAGCCCCGGCCTCTGCCGACCTCGCCATCGTGATGTTCCTGCACCTGCCGCGCGGTGACCGCCGGGCGGTGTTCGCGAAGGCTGCCGCTGCCCTGGCACCCGGAGGTCGCCTGCTCATCGTGGGTCACGACCGGTCGAACCTCGGGCGAGACGTCGCCGGGCCCCGGGACCCGGCGTTCCTCTACGTGCCGGACGAGGTGGCCGCGGACCTGTCCGGGCTGGCCATCCTCGAGGCCCGGCAGGTCGAGCACGACCTGGGCGACGGGCGCCTGTCCGCCGACACGGTGGTGGTGGCGCAGCGCGCCGGGGCCTGACCGGCGGGGCGTGGCCGCCGGGCCGCCCGCCGGGCCGTGCCGCCGCCCCTCAGCGCAGCAGGAACAGGCTCGCCAGCAGGATCAGGAGCACCGTCGCCGTGATCGTCGCGTAGAGGTGGTCGCCCTCGGCCAGGAACGCCACCACCGACGCGGCGACGCGCGCCACCGGCGTCGCGAGCAGGATCACCAGGCCCAGCTGCGCGAACCCGACCGGCCGCAGGGCCGCGAGGTTGGTCCCCATGCCCGCGAACGCGGTGACGGCCGCGCCGTCGGGCGCTGCGCCCGACAGCGACCCGCCCCAGCCCACGAGGAGGGCGGTCGCGAGGCCGAACGCGACCAGCGTGGCGGAGAGGACCACGCCGATGATCAGCACGCCGCTGACCAGGATGCGGAAGCGGTCGGCGTTCACGCGCCCACCCCGAAGCCCCGCAGGAGCGTCTGGATTCCCACCGCGAGCAGCACGGGCAGGAAGACCAGGCGCACCGCGCGGTTCGACAGGCGCGGCAGCACCCGGGCCCCCGCCGTGGCGCCGGCGAGCACGCCGAGCGCGACGGGCGCCGCGAGCGTCGGGTCCACGTCGCCGCGCCCGAGGTAGATGCCCGCCGACGCGGCCGCCGTGACGCCGATCATGAAGTTGCTCGTTGCCGAGCTCACCTTCATCGGCAGGCGCATCGCCCCGTCCATGGCGAGCACCTTGAGCGCGCCCGAGCCGATGCCCAGCAGCCCCGACACGACGCCCGCGCCGGCCATCATCGCGAAGCCGAGCGGGACGCGCTGGGCGGCGTAGGGGACGTCCCGCCCGAGCCGCGCGTCCGGGTAGGCGCCGACGAGGCGCATGCGGGCCGCGAGGGACGTGGCCTCGGCGACCGGCGGCAGCTCCTCGCCGAGGCGGAGGGCCTGCTGGGCCGCGGAGAACAGCAGCACCAGCCCGAGCAGGACGAACAGGGCGGCGGGCGCGACGGACGCGGCGAGCAGCGCCCCGGCCACGGCGCCCGTGGTGGTGGCGAGCTCGAGGAACATGCCCACCCGCATGTCGGTTATGCCGTCGCGGACGTAGGCGGCGGCGGCGCCCGAGCTGGTGGCGATGACGCTCACGATGCTGGCGCCGATGGCGAGCCGGATGTCCACCCCGAACAGCATCGTGAGGGCGGGCACCACCAGGATGCCGCCGCCGACGCCCGCGAGGGCGCCGACGACCCCGGCGAGGAGCGAGATGGCGAAGATCCCGATGTCGGCGCCGAGGGTCACGCTGGTAGAGGGTCCGGTGCGGGTTAAGAGAGTCCAGTATCGCCCGGGCTGAGGATTCGAGCCACCCGCCGCCGCGGGGCGCCGCTCCGGCCCGTGGCCCTGTCCGGCGCCGCCGCGGTGCCTGCCATCTCGTTCTCGCCCCGATACCCTTGGCGGCGTGACTCCGCCCGGGGATCCCGACGTCCTTGTCCCGCCGCCAGCCCGCGCGGCCATCCTCGCCTGGTATGCCGTGGCAGGCCGACCCTTGGCCTTCCGCCGCACGACCGATCCGTACGCGGTCCTGGTGTCGGAGCTGATGGCCCAGCAGACGCAGGCGGTCCGCGCGGCCGAGGCGTGGACGACCTGGATCGCCCGCTGGCCAACCCCCGTCGATCTCGCGAGCGCGCCCGTGGCCGAGGTGCTCCGGGCATGGGCGGGCCTGGGCTACAACCGCCGCGCGATGGCGCTCCGCAGGGCCGCCGAGGTGATCGTTGCCCAGCACGGCGGCCGCGTGCCGGACGACGTCGCGGCCTTGGAGGCGCTCCCGGGCGTGGGCCCGTACACCGCACGGGCGGTGGCCGCGATCGCCTTCGGCCGGCCCGTGGGGGCGGTGGACACCAACGTCCGGCGCGTGCTCGGGCGCGTCGCTGCTGGCGGGTCAGATGCGCTGGCGCCGCGCGCTCTGCAGGCCCTGGCCGATGCCGTGGTGCCGGCGGACGCCGCCGGGCCGTGGACCCACGCCCTGATGGACGTCGGCGCCCGGCTGTGCGCGCCGCGGTCCCCGCGATGCGGCGAGTGCCCCGTCGCGCCGTGGTGCCGCCACGCGGCAGGTGACCGGGCGGCCGCTGACGGGGCACGACGGGCAGGACGGGCAGGGCAGCCGGTGGCGTTCCCGCTGACACGGCGGTGGCTGCGGGGCCGCGTGCTGGACCTTGCCCGAGCGGCTCCCGACGGCACCTGGGTCGCCTATGCGGAGCCGATCGGCACGCACGCCGCGGCGGCGGTGCGCGAGGCCGTCCTGTCGCTCGCGAGCGAGGGCCTGCTCGACGCGCGCGAGGGCCGCGATGGCGTGGAGGCGCGCCTGCCCGGGTGACGCTCGGGCGGGTCGGCCGGGTCCGCCGCGCTGGCGCCGGCGGGTGCGTCGCGGCCGCCTCGCCGGTTCCGTCCGGGCCTCCTCGCAGGCCCTGGCCCGCGCCGCACGGTACCCTGTGGGCGTGTCACCCGAGGCTCCGCTCCTGCCCGCCGACGACCCCGGCCTGGCCACGCTCACCCTCGACGAGCTGGAGCTCCGCTGGGCCGACGCGGCCGGGCGGGGCGCGATCTCGGCGGAGGCGATGACCGGCGCCGACCGCAAGGCTCAGGCGCTTGGGATTCCCGCCGAGCGGCTGATGGAGCAGGCCGGAACGGCCGTGGCCGCAGCCGCTCGCGCCCTCGTTGCCCACAACGCCCGCGAGGGGCGCCCGGTGCTGGTCCTCGGGGGGCCGGGCAACAACGGCGGCGACGGGTTCGTCGCCGCGCGTCGGCTGGCCGGCTGGGGCGTCCCGGTCATTGCCGTGCTCGTCTCCGGCGACGAGCGGCCCGGCACGCCGGAGGCCGCCCGGAACTGGCGGCGCCTCGACGGCCTCGCCAACGTGACGCTGATCCACGCGCCGGTCGCGCGCGACGTGGCGATCCTGGGGCAGGGGATCGAGCGGGCCGGGATCATCGTGGACGCGCTCCTCGGGACGGGTGTCCAGGGCGGGCTCCGCGAGCCCATCAGGACCGCGGTCGAGGTCATCCAGCGCGCCCGAGAGGCCGGCACGCCGGTGCTGGCGGTGGACACGCCCACAGCCGTGGACCTGACCTCGGGGGACCCGTCGCAGCCGGTCGTCCGCGCCGACCTGACCGTCACCTTCCACCGCCCCAAGCTGGGGCTTCGCACGAAGCTCGGCCGGGCGCTCGCCGGGCGCGTCCTGGTGGCGCCGATCGGCATCCCCGCGGAGGCCGACCGTGGCTGACCGCGCCCCCTGCGCGACCCCCGCCTGAGGCCCGCGGCATGGCCGACCTGCCGCGCGCCGCGTCCCGTCCGCCGCTCGCTCGCCGGGGCGCCGATCTCGAGCGGCTGGCCCGCGAGACCTGGGACGTCCTGATCGTGGGCGGCGGCATCGTCGGCTGCGGGGCCCTGCTCGACGCCGCGAATCGGGGGCTCCGGGCGGCCCTCATCGAGCAGGACGACATCGCTGTCGGCACGTCGTCGCGGTCGAGCCGCCTCATCCACGGCGGCCTCCGCTACCTCGAGCAGGCCCGCGTGGGCCTGGTCCGGGAGGCGCTCGGCGAGCGAGCGCGGCTGCAGGACCTCGCCCCGCACCTCGTCCGGCTCGAGCGATTCCTGTTCCCGCTGTACGGGCGTCCCGTCGTCACCCGCGCCTTCTTCGCCTCCGGCCTGGCGCTCTACGACGCGCTCGGCTCCGGCCGGCACGGCGGCGGCCATCGGCACCTCTCGGCGGCTGCCGCCCTCGAGCTCGCGCCCGACCTGCGCCGGGATGGGCTCCGGGGCGCGATGCTCTACGCGGACGCAATGGAGGACGACGCCCGCTTCGCGCTCGCGGTGCTGCGCACGGCCCTGCGCGAGGGCGGGCTCGCGGCGACCCGCGTCCGGGCGGTCCGGGCGCTCCGCGACGGAGACCGGGTGGCGGGCGTCTCCGTCCGCGACGTGCTCGCGGGCGTCGAGCTCGACGTCCGGGCGGCCACGGTGCTCGACGCGACCGGCGTCTGGGGCTCCCGGCCGGATCGCCCCCTGGGCTCGGGGAGGGCGGCGTTCAACGTGCTGCCCTCGCGGGGCAGCCACATCGTCGTGCCCCGCGACCGGATCCCCGTGCCGGTGGGCGTCACGATCCGAGTGCCGGGCAAGACGGCGTTCATGGTCCCGTGGCCGCGCCACTGGGTGATCGGCACGACGGACGAGCCGTTCAGCGGGCCGGTGGAGCGGCCGTCGGCGAGCGGCGCGGAGGTCGACCGGATCCTGGCTGCGGTCAACGGTGCCTTCGACGTGGGGCTCGGTCGCGACGATATCGTGGGGACCTACGCGGGGCTCCGGCCGCTGATCGCGCCGTCGGGCACCACGTCCACGGTCCCGGTCTCGCGCGAGCACCGGGTTGCGGTGGAGGACCGCGGCCTGGTGCGGGTGAGCGGCGGCAAGTACACGACCTACCGGCTCATGGCGCGCGACGCGATCGACGCGGTGCTCGGCCCCGATGCCGGTGACCGGCCGTCGGGAACCGCGGAGCTGCCCATCGTGGGCGCCGCCCCGCGGGCTGAGCTCGACGCGCTCGTGGCATGGCTGGGCAGGGAGCCGGGCCTCGACCCGGAGGCCGCGCGATCCCTGGTGGACCGCCACGGCGTGGAGGCGCGCGAGGTGCTCGCCCTGGGCCGCGAGCGCGATCTGGTCCGCCGGCTCGTCCCCGAGCAGCCGATCCTCGAGGCGGAGGTGGCCTGGGCCGTCGAGCGGGAGCTCGCGCTGGCGCTGGACGACGTGCTCGCCCGTCGGATGCGGCTGGCGATGACGCTCCGCGACCGCGCCGAGGGGGCTGCGCCGCGCGTCGCGGCCATCGTCGGGGACATCCTGGGCTGGGACCCGGCCCGGCAGGCGGCCGAGGTGGCCGGGTACCTCCAGGGCGCTCGCCGCGAGTTCGCCGTCCCCGCCTAGGCGCCGCTGCGGTGCGTGCCGCAAGACACCTTTCGAGCGGCTCCGCGACCGCCGAAAATTGGGTATCGCCACGCTCGCGCTTTGCCTGTAGAGTGCGTCCGCGCGGACCGCCGCGCGCAGCTCACACCCGTTCGCACGCACGACAGCTTGGTCTCCTCCGGTACTGCCTCGAGGGCCCGGTCTAGAAGCGGCGACAACTGGAGGAGATCGGCACGTGGCCGACAAGACCCTGACCTGCTCGGACTGCAACATGGAGTTCGCCTTCACCGAGCGCGAGCAGGCCTTCTACGCCGAGAAGGGTTTCTCGGAGCCCCGGCGCTGCCCGTCATGCCGCGCCAGCCGCAAGCAGGCCCGCTCCGGCGGTGACAGCAGCTACGGCGGCGGTTCCTACTCGGGTGGCGGCTACGACTCCGGGTATGGTTCCGCCGGCGGCTACTCCGCCGGCGGCTACGGTGGCGGCGGCGGTTTCGGCAACCGCAGCAGCGGGCCCCGGGAGATGTTCACGGCCACCTGCAGCAGCTGCGGCCGCGAGGCGCGCGTTCCGTTCCGGCCCACGAACGGCAAGCCGGTCTACTGCTCCGACTGTTTCCGCGCCCAGCGGGGCGGCTGAGCCCCCAGCGCACGGCCGGGCCGCGGTTCCGCGGCCCGGCTTCGCGTTTAACGGCCGCGCTCCAAGCCGGTGGCGACGCGCGGCGAGCCGCCAGCGACCCCGCGTGCGCGCCGGGGCCGCCGGCCCCGGCGGGGATGGGGCCGAGCCGCGCGACGGTGTAGCATCGCGCGGTCGTCGATTCGTGGCGCGCCCGTCGCCCGGCCGTCCCACAGCACTGCGGAGACTCCTCACACCATGGCCGTCGGCTCGTCCAACTCGTTCGACCTCGTCGTCCTCGGCGCCGGCACCGGCGGCTACGCGGCCGCCTTCCGCGCCTCGCAGCTCGGCCTCAAGGTCGCGCTCGTGGACCAGGGCAAGATCGGCGGCACCTGCCTCCACCGCGGCTGCATCCCCACCAAGGCGCTGCTCGAGTCGGCGGCCGTCGCCGAGCGCATGCGTCACGCGGCGGACTTCGGCATCGGCGGCTGCGGCTCGCTGGCCGTGGACTACGCCAAGGTTGCCCAGCGGCGCGACATGGTGGTCAACCGCATGTGGAAGGGCCTGACCTCGCTCGTCAAGAAGTACAACGTGGCCTGGGTGGAGGGTCGCGGGCGGCTGGACGGCGCCCACAAGGTGCGGGTGACCGGTCCCGACGGCACCGAGGTCGTGCTCGAGGCGACCGACGTCATCCTGGCCACGGGCTCGCGCGCCAAGTCGCTGCCCGGCATCACCCCCGACGGCGAGCGGATCGTGACCAGCGACGACGTGCTCAAGCGCGGCTCGCTCCCCGGCAGCGTCATCGTCATCGGCGCGGGCGCCGTGGGCGTCGAGTTCGCGTCCTTCTACCACGACATGGGCGCCACGGTCACGCTGCTGGAGTACCTGCCCACCGTGGTCCCGCTCGAGGACCGCGACGTGTCCCGCGAGCTCGAGCGCACGTTCACGCGCCGCGGGATCAGGGTCATGACGAGCGCGCGCTTCGATGCGGCCTCGGTGGTGGCCTCCGCCGACGGCGTCCGGATCACGGTCGGCCCGGACGGCGGGCAGGCCGAGGAGCTCGGCGCGGAGATGCTCCTGGTGGCTGCGGGCCGGGCGACCAACGTGGAGGACGTGGGCCTCGAGACGACGGCGGCCGAGGTGGACCGCGGCATCGTCAGGGTGGACGGCCTCATGCGCACCCGCGAGCCGCACCTCTACGCCATCGGCGACATCGTCGGCGGGCTCCAGCTCGCGCACACGGCGGCGCACGAGGGGATCATCGCCGCCCACGTGATCGCGGGCGAGGCCGACGTCCACCCGATGGACTACGTGCGCCAGCCCCGTGCCACCTACTGCCGGCCCGAGATCGCGTCGGTGGGCCTGACCGAGCAGCAGTGCGAGGCCCAGGGCATCCCGGTCAAGATCGGCAAGGTCCCGTTCCAGGCCGTGGGCAAGGCCATCATCGGCGGCGAGTACGAGGGCTTCGCTAAGGTCATCGGCCACGCCGAGACCGACCAGACGCTCGGCGTGCACCTCATCGGTCCCCACGCAACGGACCTGATCGGCGAGGCCTCGGTGGCCCTGTACCTCGAGGCGGCGCCGTGGGAGATCGGCAGCGCGACCCATGCCCACCCGACGCTGTCGGAGATCTTGGGCGAGGCGGCGATGGCCGTGGACGGGCGGTCGATCAACTTCTAGCCAGGCGGCTGCACGGGCTGCCCCGCAGCGACAGCCCACCCCCGGAGGCGCGATGACGGTGACCGGGCGTGACGGCGGCTCCGCGGCGGGCGGCGGCGGTTCCCGGGGAGGAGGCTCCGCGGCGGGCGGCGGCGGTCCCGCGGGGAGGCTCGCCGCGGCGCACGGTCTCGCCGACGCCGACCTGCTCGCCATGTACCGGACGATGGCGCTCGCCCGCGCGCTCGACGAGCGGATGTGGGTGCTCAACCGGTCCGGGCGGGCGCCGTTCGTGATCAGCGGGCAGGGCCACGAGGGCGCCCAGGTGGGCATCGCGTGGCCGCTCCGCCGCGACCACGACTGGGTGGCGCCGTTCTACCGCTCGATCGCCACCTGCCTGGTGGTCGGGATGACGCCGCGGGACCTGATGCTGGCGCAGTTCGCTCGCGCGTCGGACCCGGGGTCCGGCGGTCGGCAGATGCCCGGCCACTACGGGCACCCGGGCCACCACGTGGTGTCGGTGTCGTCGCCGGTCGCGACGCAGATCCTCCACGCGACCGGGATCGCGCTGGCGTCCCGGATTCGCGGCCTCGACCAGGTGGCGATGGCGATCATGGGGGAGGGGAGCAGCAACCAGGGCGACGTCCACGAGGCGCTCAACTTCGCCGCGATCCACCGGCTGCCGTTCGTGTTCGTGGTGGAGAACAACGGGTACGCGATCAGCGTCCCGGCCGAGCGGGAGCTGTCCGTCCGCGACGTGGCCCAGCGCGCCGCGGGCTACGGGATCCCGGGCGTCGTGGTGGACGGGACGGACGTGCTCGCGTGCTACGCCGCCGCTCGGGAGGCGGTGGCGCGGGCCCGGCGCGGCGACGGGCCAAGCCTTATCGAGGCCAAGGTGACGCGGCTGACCGGGCACTCGTCGGACGACCAGCAGACCAAGTACCGCTCCGCGTCGGAGCTGGCGGAAGGCCGCACGCACGACCCGCTGCCGATCTTCCGCGCGCAGCTGCGCGAGGCGGGCGTGCTCGACGAGATCACCGAGCTCGAGCTGGGGGGCGAGATCGCGGTGGCCGTGGACGACGCGACCGCCTTCGCCGAGTCGGAGCCCGACCCCGACCCGGCCACCGGGACGGACCACGTGTTCGCCGATCCGCTGGCGGGCGAGGCGCCGCCGCCATGGCATCCGTCGCGTCCGCAGGAGGCGGTCTGATGGCCGTCCGCACGTTCATCGAGGCGATCCGCGAGGGCATGGCCGACGAGATGCGCCGCGACCCGTCGGTCGTGGTCCTGGGCGAGGACGTGGGCCGCAAGGGCGGCGTGTTCCTCGCCACCGACGGGCTGTGGGCCGAGTTCGGCGACGAGCGGGTCATCGACACGCCGCTCACCGAGTCGCAGATCGTCGGGACGTCCGTCGGCGCCGCGCTGAACGGGCTGCGGCCGATCGCCGAGATCCAGTTCGCGGACTTCATCTTCCCGGCGTTCAACCAGATCGTGTCCGAGGCGGCCCGGATGCGGTACCGCACGGCGGGCGGCGTCGCGGTGCCCATGGTGATCCGCGCGCCGTACGGCGGGGGCGTCCACGGCGCGCTCTACCACTCGCAGTCGGTGGAGGCGTTCTTCACGCACGTGCCGGGCATCAAGACGGTGGTCCCGTCCACGCCCCACGACGCCAAGGGCCTGTTGCGCGCCGCGATCCGCGACGAGGACCCGGTGCTGTTCCTCGAGCACAAGAAGCTCTACCGCTCCGTTCGCGGCGAGGTGCCGGAGGGCGAGTACACGGTGCCGCTCGGGCAGGCCGTGGTCCGGAGGGCCGGCCGTCGCCTCACCGTGGTGGCCTACGGGCTGATGGTCCACTACGCGCTCGAGGCCGCCGAGCGGGTTGCCGACGAGGGGATCGACTGCGAGGTGGTGGATCTGCGGACGCTTCGGCCGCTGGACCGCGAGACGCTCCTCGGGTCGGTGCGCAAGACCGGCAAGTGCCTCGTGGCGTACGAGGACAACAAGTTCGGCGGGTACGGGGCCGAGATCGCCGCGATCGTCGCCGAGGAGGCCTTCGACTATCTCGACGGGCCGGTGTCGCGGATCGCCGGGCCGGACACGCCCGCGATGCCGTACAACCTCGCGCTCGAGGACTGGTTCATGCTCAGCCCGGGCAAGATCGCGGACGCCATCCGCAGGCTGGCGGCGTACTGATGGCGTCGGCCGCGCTGGCGGCGGTCGAGGCCCGGCTGCGCGCCATGCTCGAGCCGTATGCCGGGCGCCTGGAGGGGGCGACGATCTACGGCCTGCCGACGCTCCGGCGGCCGGGCGCCAAGGCGCACGACTGGTTCGCGTTCGTCAAGCCCGCCGCAGGGCGCGTTTCGCTCTTCCTGCTGCCCGTGCGCACCTGGCCAGACCTGCTCGACGGCTGCTCGCCAGAGCTGTGCGCGCGCAAGACGGGCGCCTCCACGTTCGCGTTCACGTCGCTCCCGGATGACCTCGCCTCGGACGTGGAGGCGCTGCTCGCGCGGGCGTTCGAACGGTACGCGGCGGGATAGTCCGCGCGTGGGCCGTCTCGTGGCCCGGGCGTCGCGCGGGTATCGCGCGGGCATCGCGGCCCGGGCGTCGCGCGGGCGTTGTGCGGGCCAGCGTAAGGCGGCGTTGAGCCCAGCCTGACATGGTGCGGCGATGCAGGATATCGAACTCGGTCGAAAGTTCCGCGTGCTGCGCCACCGCCTCGGCCTGCGCCGCGGCAGGCCTGAGCCAGGACGTCGTGTCGCTCCTCGAGTGCGGCCATGTCGAGGACGTGTCGGTTCGAGCGCTGCGGGGGATCGCCGGAATCCTGGGCGCGGAGCTGCGCATGGTGGTGTGGTTCCGTGGCGGCGAGCTTGACCGGCTGCTCGACGAGGGCCACGCAGCCGTCGTGGCGGCGGTGGTCCGGCGGCTCGAGGCGCTCGGCTGGGACGTTCGACCCGAGGTCTCGTTCGCGGTGTACGGCGAGCGAGGGTCGATCGACGTGGCTGCCTGGCACGCCGCGTCGCGGACGCTGCTCATCGTGGAGGTCAAGACGGAGCTGACGTCGGTCGAGGGGACGCTGCGGCGCCACGACGTGAAAGTCCGGCTTGCCCCGTCCGTAACGCGCGAGCGGTTCGGCTGGGACGCCCGTCGGGTCGCGCGGCTGCTGGTGCTGCCGGCCGGGACCACGCCCCGACGCCAGGTGGCGCGCCATGACACCGTGCTGCGGGCGGCGTACCCGCTGCGGGGCCCGGCGCTCCGGCGATGGCTGGCCGCGCCGGCCGGGACGGCAGCCGGGCTCGCGTATCTGCCGCTCACGAGCCTGGATCGTAGTGGCCGGCCGTCCACCGCCCGAAGGTGCATCCGAGCGCCGTCCCGCGTCGGCGCCGAGCATGGCCCTCGCTGAGTGCTCGCCGCGCACGAACTTGACTCGTCGTCGGCACGCCCGGCGGGCTGCCGCGCCGCCAAGCACGATCACGCTTCGTAGGCGGTGGCGCATCGCGGTCGGCGGCGACTTGGCCCGACCAGGGATCGTAGGCGGTGCGGCGTTGTGCCTCGGCCGGGAGCAATACGACTCCGGCTCGTAGGCGGCGCTTGAGGGGCGTCGCGTCCGCGCGTCGTCGGGGCCCGGCCACTGACCGGGCGGCCCGGCGGCCCGAGGCGAACCGCCCCGCGGCCCAGGGAGCGCCGCGCCCGGCGGCCCGGCCAGGCTTACCGCCCCGCGGCCCGGCCAGCTCGGGCGCCGGCGGCACGAGCCAGGGTCGTGCGCGGCGTTCGCGGCACGCCTCCCCCGGATGCGCAACACTAGGGTCCGCCCAAGCACGCCCGCGTCCCCGCAGGGCGACCAACCGGAGGAACCGCCCGTGGCCAAGGTGACGATGCCCCAACTCGGCGAGAGCGTCGCGGAGGGCACCATCGGGCGCTGGCTCAAGCAGCCGGGCGACGCCGTGGCGCAGTATGAGCCGCTGCTCGAGGTGATCACCGACAAGGTGAACGCCGAGGTGCCGTCGCCGTATGCCGGCACGCTTCGCGAGATCCTCGCGCCCGAGGGCGCGGTTGTCCCGAACAACGCCGAGATCGCGATCATCGACACGGCCGGCGAAGCAGCCGAAGCCGATGCCGGCGGCGCGAGTGCCGCCAGAACCGCGGCCGCCGCGGTCACGGGCACCGCTCCCGCCGCCTCGCCTCCTCTCAGTGCCGCCCCGTCTACGCCGGCCGAGGAGGCGGGCGACCCGACCGCCCGGATGACGCCCGCGGTGCGGCGGCTTCTCCGAGAGCACAACCTGGCGCCGTCACAGGTTCCGGGCACCGGCGGCGGCGGCCGCATCACGCGCGAGGATGTGCTGGCGCGGATCGAGGCGATGCGCGCGGGCGGGCCCGGCGGGCCTGGTGAACGCGCAGTTGCCGCCCCCGCCGCGGCCGCGCCAACGGCTGCGGCC
>JAKAMV010000823.1:0-1490 GCA_021812735.1 Chloroflexota bacterium
GAACACCCCGCGCCGCACGAGCTCCTCGAGGAGCGCCTCGCTGCCGTCCGCCCCGCGGAACCGGTCGCAGAGCGGCCCCGAGAGGCGTCCCAGGACGCAGGTCTCGCGCAGGAAGACCCGCAGCTCGGCCGGGAGCTCCGCGAGCACGTTGCGGGCCAGGTATTCACGCACCATGCGGCTCTGGGTGCCCACCGCCGCCAGCAGCCTCCGCCGCTCCTCCGCGGGCTTGCCGGCTGACGCCAGATGGAAGAGCTGCAGGCCCGCGGCCCAGCCCTCCGTTCGGCGCGTGAGGTCGGCGAGGATCCCGGGGGGCACCGGATCGTGATAGACGTCGCGGTAGAGCTCCTCAACCTCCCAGGAGCGGAAGCGCAGGTCCTCGGGCCCCACTTCGAGCAGGCCGCCGCCGACGCGTATCCGGCTCAGGTTCAACCCGGGGATGACGCGGCCGCCGACCAGGATCGAGAGCGAAGCGGGCGCGAAGTCCACGAGCCGGCCGAACGCGGCCTCGGCCTCGGAGCCCTCGAGCGCGTGGAAGTCGTCGACCACGAGCACCACGCGCTCGGCGGGACGCGCCTCGAGCGCACTGACCAGGTCGTCGATCCCCGCCCAGCCTCCCCGCAGACCCGGAATCGCGCCCAGCAGCGCCGCCTCGAGGTGGCGAACGAGGGTCGGCTCGTCGCGGTCGAGCGCCTCAGCGCGGTACCAGGCGACCGGGGCGCCACACGTCGCGGCGAACCGGGCGAGCAGCGTTGTCTTGCCCGAGCCCGCGGGGGCGATGACGAGTACGAGGCGCCGGGCCGACGCACGCGCGAGGACGGCCTCGAGCCGCTCGCGTGGCAGCGCATCCAGGACCGGGGCGCGAACCTTCGCCGGCACCACAACCGCGATGCGGTCGCGATCCGACCGGGCGGGACGACTCCCAGGATCGCGGTCAACGGGCAATCGCCGGTCTCCCCATGATCTTCGCCGACGGCCCCCCGACCCTGCCGGCGGCGCTAATCCTGCCACCGCACGATGCCCCGGTCTACCCCGACAATTGCCCGATTGCGCTTCTCGACTCCGTCGGGTCGGGCGATGCGGCGGACGCCCCTCAGGCCTTCCCAGCGGCCCCGCGATCGGTCGGCGCGCCATCTGCCGAGGGCGCCCCGAGCAGATACCCCTGCCCGTAGGCGACGCCCAGGCGCACCAGGGTCCGGCGCTCCGCCTCGCTCTCGACGCCCTCGGCGATCAGCCGGGCATTCGCCTGCGACGCGTAGTGGACCATGCCGGCCACCAGAGCCTGGCGCGCCGTGTCACGGTCGATCTCGTGGACCAGCCCGAGGTCGAGCTTCACGAAGTCCGGCCGCAGCTCCAGGACGCGTCGGAGCGTGGCGTACCCCGCCCCCGTGTCGTCCACGGCCACCATCGCTGGCGTGGACAGCGCGTCCATGGCGCCGCGCACCCGGACGCAGTCCTCCGCCGCGAGAGCCTCGGTCAGCTCGAACACGATG
>JAKAMV010000823.1:1500-4132 GCA_021812735.1 Chloroflexota bacterium
GGTCGCGGCCGTCGGGATCACGCTCGCGCGGCCGCTGAGCAGCAGCCCGGGCGACAGGTTCACCGACAGCCAGCCCTGGTGCCCGAGGGAGTTGAACGCCGCAACGGCGGCAGTCGCGCACGCGAGCTCGAGCTCCGCGCCGATCCCGAGGCTCTGCGCGTCGGCGAAGCGCCGGGAGGGGGGGATGCCGTCGGCGAATCTGGTGAACGCCTCCCAGCCCACCGGCGCCCCGGTCGCAAGGTCGCAGATCGGCTGGAAGAGGAGCGTGAATGCCCCCGTGTCGATCAGCCGCCGCACCTCTTCCCTGGTGACGGTCGTGATGTCGCATTGGCCCAGCGCGGGACCGAGCATCGGTCCGACGTGCGCTGCCAGCTCCGACACGATCCGCAGGTAGCGCGCGACCCAGGCATCGGGCGCGTCGCTCCGGGCACCGAGCTGGAGCACTGCGACCGGCCTGCCCCGGTGGCGCACAGGAGCGGCGACGGTCGTGACGTCCTCGGTGTCCATCCCCGGCAGCGTCGGCGGGGCGGCCCCCGCCTGCCGACTCGACCAGGCGCCTCCGGTCGCGCGGAGGCGGAGCCGCATGGAGCGCACGGGGTCCAGCAGGTCGCCGATCCGGACGTTCAGCGCGGCGTCGCCGGCCACGCCGATCACCGTCGCCGGCCCGTCGCCCGGCGGCAGGTGCTCAAGGACCGCGCCGTCCACGTCCGGGAAGCTCGCCAGCGCCTGGCACAGCAGCTGCGCGGTCTCCTCTGGCGTCTCGCCCAGGTCGAGGCGCGCCATCGTCTCCTGCACGGCCGCGCGGTCGTTGAGCTCGGTCGCGAGCCCGGCCGCCAGGGTCCGCTCGAGCGTCAGGTCCCGCTTGACGCCGACGTAGGCGATGGGCTTGCCGTCCGAGCCGAAGACCGGCGACAGGGTGGCCTCCTCCTCGAACACGGAGCCGTCCTTGCGCCTGTTGAACAGGATGCCCCGCCACACCTGGCCGCTCCGGAGCCGGCGCCACAGGTCCGCGTACACCGATGCCGGGGTCAGGCCGCTCTGGAGGATCCGCGGGTTCTTGCCGAGCAGTTCGTCGTGGCGGTAGCCGCTCACCCGCTCGAACGCCGGGTTGACGTAGGTGATGCCGCCGTCGAGGTCGGTGATGAGGATGGCCTCGCCGGCCGCGTCGATCGCGCTCGCCAGGCGCGCCTGGACGTGCTCCTGCTCGATCTGGGCGGTGAGGTCCTCGATCGCCATCACCAGCCCCGACGGCGCTCCGTCGCGGGCTCCGCCGTCGGCCGGGAGGGACGACGCCTGGAGGCGACAGTGGATCCGGCGCCCGTCGCGGTGCAGGAGCGGCAGCTCGGCGGCCACGTCGCCTTCACATCGCACCAGTCGATCGACCATCGCGCGGTAGGCGCCGCGAGCGTCGTCGGGCACCAGCGGGAAGGGCCGACCCACGACCTCCTCGGACCGCCAGCCGAAGGCCCGCTCCGCGGCCGGGTTCCACTCGGTGACGCGATCCGCCGCGTCGATGGCCACGATCGGCGCCGGGCTCGCGTCGAGGACCATGCCCAGTCTCGCCTCGGCCGCCTCGCGGGCCATCGCCTCGCCCCGGTCGAGCACGATGACGACCACGCTCCCCTGTGCATCGTCGCGCGCGGCCACGGGCGACACGAGGACCCGCAGCGGCGTCGGCTGGCCGTCGCGCGGGACGGCCAGGGCGTCGGCCCCCAACGGATCGCCGGCGGCCAGCCGCGCCCCGAAGTCCCGAACGCCGTCGAGCCCGAACAGACCGGCGCCGTCGAGCGGGTCCTGCCCGAGCAGCTCGGCTGCCGGGACGCCCATCAGGCTCGCGAGGGCCCGGTTCGCATACGCGATCTCGAAGCCGTCCCCCCTGCGCGCGAGCACCGCGATCCCAAGGGTCGTGGCCTCGATCGCCCCGGCCAGCCGCCGGTGCTGCTCAACCGCCAGGATCCGTGCTGTGACGTCGGCGGCCCTAGCCGCCCGCCCCCGCTCGACCCCGAGGTCGCGGACCAGGATCACGGCCCAGAGCAGGATGCCGGTCACCAGGACGAAGGCGATCCACGTGACGGTCTCGGCCGTGCTGCGGGCGTCTGCGGGGAGCAGATTCACGAGGGCCCTGGAGACCGGGATCCAGACGATGCCCAGGACGGCATAGGCCAGAACCAGCATCAGGCGGGTGCCATGGCTGCGACGAAGGTCGTTGAGCATGGATCAGGACGGTCCTCACCCGTGGGGCCGAGCGGAGTCATTGGCCGCAGCCAAGGCCGATTGTTCCGTGGGCCACGAGAAAGGCGCTCCCCCCTGTTCGGGGGGGAGCGCCTTGTCGTTTGGCCTACGGCCGGCCGAGAACCCGGCCTAGGGCTACTTGGCGCGCTGCGCCGAGAGCGCCGCCTGCGCCGCCGCGAGCCGGGCGACCGGGACGCGGAACGGGGAACAGGACACGTAGTCGAGGCCGACCTTCTCGCACTTGTGGATCGACTCGGGGTCGCCGCCGTGCTCGCCGCAGATCCCGAGCTCGAGATCCGGGCGGACGCTCCGGCCCTTGTCCACGGCGATCTTCATGAGGCCGGCCACCGCGTCGTCCAGGGTCTGGAACGGGTTCACCGGCAGGATCTTGTCCTCGACG
>JAKAMV010000824.1 GCA_021812735.1 Chloroflexota bacterium
GGACGAGCTCGCGTCCACCTTCGGTGTTTCCGCGATGACGGTGCGCCGCGCGCTCAAGTTCCTGGCGGATCAGGGCGTGGTGACCAGGCGTCGCGGCCGGCACGGCGGGACCTTCGTGGTGGCAGCACCCTCCCGGCCGATCCTCAGCGAGTTCGCAGCCTATCGGACAGCGAGCGGCGATGTCTTCGATCTCATCGACTACCGGCTCGTGCTCGAGTGCGGTACCGCGCACCTCGCCGCCAGCCGGGCGACTGCGGCTGACATCGCGCGGCTGCGTGAGCTCGTGCGGGCCATGGACGAGGCCGAGTCCTGGGTCGGCTTCCGGGCGATCGACCCGAGGTTCCACCTGGAGGTGGCGGCCATTGCCGGATCATCCGGTGCGACCCGCGCGCTCGCCGAAACGCTCGCCCGACTCTTCCGCTTCTACGTCCCCTACCCGATCTCCTACCTCCGCGCATCGAACCGCGAGCACGAGGCCCTCGTCGATGCGATCGCGGCGCACGACGGCGCCGGGGCGGTCGCCGTCATCGAGCGCCACATCGCGGAACTCCACCGGACGGTCTTCGTCAGCCCGTCCCAGAGGCGGAGTTCGCCGGGCCGTGCGGGTCCGGCTTGATCGTCCCCATCGTTAGCCGGGCGGCCATGCTCGCCGCTGACCTGGCCAGCGCTCGGCGGAAGGATGACTGCCAGCCGCCGGCGGGTCGTCCTCGTGGCGGCGAGCCGGGTCATCCCGCGGGACCGCTGGGTCGCCTTTCTCGTCACTCCGTCGACCCGCCTCCGGCGCATCCCGAGCTCGTGCGGTGGAAGTGGACGTACCGCAAGACCGGTCGCGCTGGCCGGCCACCGATCGATGCCACGATCCGTGCGCTCATCCTCCGGCTCGCCCGGAAGAACCCCCGCCGGGGCTGCGTTTGGATCGACTGCGAGCTGCGCAAGATCGGGATCCGCCCCAAGCTGGAGAAGGGGCCGGACCTCGTCGAGGTACGAGGGCACGTGCCTGGCCGCGAGGTTCGCCCGCAGCCCGCTCGCCTGGATCATCGGCTGGCGGGCCGTCGTCTGGTCCTCCGCGGGAGCAGGACGATTCTGGGCCGGCAGCCGGGCCAGATCTAGCCAGCCCGGGGGTGTCGGCGGCCTGTCAGGCCACCACCAGCTCGCCGGTCCGGCACGCGAAGTCGCACTCGACCACGAACAGGTCTCGCCACTGAGCACGGGGGCCGCCAGCTGGAACGGCCGGGCCGAGCGGTCAAGCGAGCAGTCAGCCCTTGGCGCCGGATACCCGGTAGCCGGCGAGGTCCTCGATCACGGTGATCAAGCCCGAGTGGTCGTACTCGCCCCGACCAGCCGTTCGAGCCGCCACCATGAGTTGCTCGACGTCGGCCGTGGCGGGCAGGGCGACCCCGATCTCGCGGCCAAGGTCGAGGGCATTCCGCAAGTCCTTGAGGTGCAGCCGGATGCGAAAGCCCGGGTCGAACTTGCCCTCGAGCATGTTGGTGCGGCGCAGCTCCGCAACCTTCGTTGCCGCCAGCCCGCCCTGGAGGACATCGAGAATCCGGTCGGGCTCGACACCGGCCTTGGCGCCCAGAACCAGCGCCTCGGACAGGGCCTCGATGACGACCGCGACCACGACCTGGTTGCAGACCTTCACGACCTGCCCTGCGCCGGCCGGGCCCACGTGCACGATCGTCTTCCCGAGCACCTCGAAGATGGGCTGGGCCCGATCGAACGCCTCCTTCGAGCCACCGACCATGATCGAAAGGGTGCCGGCGATGGCGCCCTTGTCGCCCCCGCTCACCGGGGCGTCGAGCATCGTGGCGCCACCCGCGCCAGCGCGCTCGGCCAGTTCTCGTGCGACGCGCGGAGAGATCGAACTCATGTCGATCGCCAGCCAGCCAGGCCGGATCGCCTCGAACGCACCGCCGGGGCCTGCGTATGCGTCACGCACTTCCGGGGAGTCTGGGAGCATGGTGATCAGGACGTCGGTCGTCGCCGCGACCTCGCGAGCAGATGCCGCCGGCTCGGCGCCCGCAGCTGCAAGCTCGGCGACGGCGTCTCGGTTGATGTCGTGCACAACCAGCGGATAGCCGGCGTTGAGCAGGTTGCGAGCCATCGGTCGACCCATGATCCCCAGGCCGACTAGGCCGATGCGGGTGCGAATCTCGCTCATGGCGGTGTCCTCCTCAACTCGCGGCGGTTGCCGACGCCAGGACCCGCCTGAGCCCCACGACGTACCCGAAGTCCGGGGCATCGGGGTTAGTCGGGACGTACTCGAGGCCGACCTCGCCGGCGTAGCCGGCATCCCTGAGCGCCGCGAAGATCGTTTCGAACGGCAGGTTGCCCGTCCCGGGCTCGTGCCGGCCGGGTAGGTCGGCGATCTGGACGTGCCCGATGTGTCCCGCGGACCGGCCGATGGCGGAGACCGGGTCGTTGCCGGCGCGCGCGACGTGGTAGACGTCGAACTGGACCTTCACGTTCGGTCGCCCGACTGCGGCGATCAGGTCGAGCGCGGACGTCACGGACGGGAGCAGATAGCCGGGTGTCTCTGCGGGATTCAGCGGCTCGACGAGCACGGTCTTGCCAGTCGCGGCTGCCGAGTCGGCGGCGAAGGCGATCGACTGCTGCAACAGGGCGAGCTGCTCATCGGGCTGGATCGATTCCACCGTCTTGCCGGCGAGCGCGTTGAGCTTCTGGCAGCCGAGCCGATCTGCGAGCGCGAGCGCCCGTGGCACATTGGTCCGGAATTCGGCGGCACGGTCGGGAAGGCCTGCCAGCCCGCGATCACCGGACGGCATGTGGCCGCCGTCGAAATTGAGCATCTCGACCGAAACGCCCGCACTCGCAACCGCATGGACCAGTTGGTCCTCGGTGAGTCCCGCCTCGAACTCCGCGCGCGGCCACCAGAACTCGACGATGTCGAAGCCGGCCCGCGAAGCGGCGTCGAACCGCTCCAGGAACGGCAGCCGTTGGAAGACGATCGACAGGTTCACCACTAGGCGCATCGGTACACTCCAACTGGCCAGTCCGTTTGCGCCGACCTTGGGTTGCCCGGAAGCCCCCGAGCGGACGGGCAGCATGGTCGACTGGTCAACCAGTGTACCATCTTGGAAACTCGCAGAGGGAGAAGCTATGGCGCGCCCGAGGGTCGCGACGCCGGACCTGGAGCCGATGGCGCCTCGTGAGGCGCCATCCACCGAGGTCGCCCGTCGCCTGCTTGACTACCTGCTGTCGGGCAACGTCAAGGCCGGGGAACGCATCCCGTCAGAGCGGCAGCTGGCCTCGCAACTCGGTGTCGGCCGCTCCGCCGTGCGTGACGCGCTCCGACCGCTGCTCATGCTCGGCATCGTCGAGGCGCGGCAAGGGGACGGGACATACCTCCGTCAGCCGGAGTCGAGCCTCCTGCCCCAAGCCATCGAGTGGGGCCTCCTGCTTGGCGAACACACGACTCTCGACCTCATCGAGGCGCGGGCGTATATCGAGGTCGCCCTCGCCGAGCTCGCCGCGGCCCGCCGCTCCGAGACCGAACTCGGAGAGATGGCCGCCCGCCTCGAGGAGATGTCGAAGGAGACGGTACCCGGCGACGCATTCAACGAGGCCGACCTCGCATTCCACCTCGCGATCGCCGAGGCGTCGGGGAATACCGTCCTATTCGGGACGATCGTCAACATCCGATCGCTGTTACGCGTGTGGATCACGCGGGTCTCGGCTTCAGAGCCCAGCACGCATCGGTCGTACATGGAGCACGTGCCGGTCTTCGACGCGATCAAGGCTGGCGACCCCACCGCCGCCGCGGCGGCGATGCGGCTGCACATGGAGTCCGCGCGGAGACGGCTGATCGAAACTCTCGCCACCGCCGCCAAGGGCGCCGCACACCGCTGACGCTCGTCCCTGCAGGTCGATTTGCTCCGCGCCCGCCTCGGAAACAGCCGGCCCACCGGCTGTTTCCGTCCCGACGTGATCGGGTCAGCGACCCGCGTGCATCTGTCGAGCTAATCGAGCCCGAGGTCGACGATCCTGTCGGCAACGGTGATCAGGAACCGGGCTGCGTCCGCACCGTCGGCGATCCGGTGGTCGAACGTCAACGAGACATGGGCGACCCGCTCGTCGGCGCCTGAGCCAGCGATCCG
>JAKAMV010000825.1 GCA_021812735.1 Chloroflexota bacterium
AGGCCTCGTCGGTCGTCCCGACGGCGACCAGGCCGAGCAGCCCCTCGCCGTTGCGGACCGGGGCGAAGGCGCTCGCCCGGAGGCCCAGCCCGGCGATCAGCCGACCGTATCGGCCGTCCTCGGGTCGGGCGTGCCACGTCTCGGCCCAGGGACCCTGCATCGCCCGCTCGAACAGATACGTGGCGCGGGCGGCGGGAAGCGGCCGGCCGGGCGCCAGGGGAGCGCCATCGGGTCCAGCCCAGGCGAGGGTCGTGGCGTGCTGGGAGTCGACGAAGTTGAAGATCGCCGCGAGATCGATGCCCGGCAGCCCGAGAAGCTCGTCGCAGATGTCGGCGGCCGTCTCCGCCGCACTCGCCGCCGGCTGGAGCCGGGCGAGGGCCGCGGCCACCTGGGCCCGTTCGCGGAACTCGCTGGCGAGGCCCGAGCGGGCCGCCTGGAGGGCCGTGACGTCGCGCTGCACGCCGATGTAGCCGCCGACCGCACCGTATGTGTCGTGGATCGGCGAGATGGTCGCCTCGACCTGGTAGAGGCTGCCGTCGGCACGGCGATTGATGAACCGGCCGGTCCAGTTCCGCCCGCCCGCCAGGTGCTCCCACATGGCGCGATAGAAGGCGGCCGACTGCCGCCCGCTCTTGAGGATGCGCGGGTTCTGTCCGATCACCTCCGCCCGGCGATAGCCGGAGACGGCCTCGAACGCCGGGTTGACGTACTCGATGGTTCCCGCGAGGTCGGTGATGAGCACGGCGTCCGAGGTCTGCTCGACCGCCATGGCGAGCCTCGACCGCTCGGCTTCCGCCGTCACCTGGTCGGTGACGTCCTGCGTGGTGCCGAACATGCGGAGCCCGACGCCCTTGGCATCGCGGTGGACCTCGGCCTGCTCGCGGATGATCCGGATCCGGCCGTCGGGCCTGATGACCCGGTACTCCAGGGCATGCCGGTCGCCCCCGGCGATGGCGGCCCGCACGGAAGCCTCCACGCGCGCGCGATCGTCCGGATGGATCAGGGCAAAGACCGCCTCGGTGGTCGCGGCCAGCTCACCGGGCGCCATTCCGTAGATCCGGTGGAGCTCCTCGGACCGCAGCGCGGTGCCGGTCGCGAGGTCCCATTCCCAGCTGCCGATGGCCGCGACCCGCTGCGCCTCGGCGAGGTTGCGCTCGCTGCGCCGCAGTGCCTGGTCGAGCTCCCGCAGTTCGGTGGCGTCGGTGAAGAACGCGATGTTGCAGAGCGCCCCCGCGACCACGGCGGTCGAGGAGCGGATGTCGGCGAACAGCACCGTCCCATCCTTGCGCAGGCACGGCACCGCCTGCCCCTCGCTGATCCGGCCGTCCCCGACCTCCCCGAACCCGGACAGGATCGTCGAGAGGGCGGACGCCGGATGGAGATCGTGGACCCGCATCCCGAGCAGCTCGTCGCGGGTGTAGCCGAGCAGCGCGCAGGCGGCCGCATTCACCCACACATAGCGGTACGTCGCGGCGTCGGCGATGAGGATCGCCTCGGCGGTGCCCTCGAAGATCGCCGCATAGCGAGCCTCCGACGCCCGGAGCGCCTCCTGGGCGCGGTGCTGCTCCGTGATGTCCGCGATCGTGCCGAGCATGCGGATCGGTCGGCCGCTTCCGTCGAACTCCAGGCGACCCCGGCCGTGCACCCAGCGTTCCTCGCCGCTGTCCGCACGGATGATGCGGTACTGGCGGTCGAAGGGCCGGCCGCGTTCGGCCACCTCCTCCGTGAAGTAGGTGACCATCGCGGCCCGTTCGTCGGGGTGGATCAGCGAGACCCACCCCTCGACCGAGCGCTCGAAGGCCGCGTCGATCCCGAGGATCGCGTCGAGGCCCGCCGATCCGGCCCATCGTCCGGTGACGAGGTCGGCGGCATACGAGCCGATCTGCGCGACCGACTCGATCTCATCGAGCGTGACGTCGGCGATCGCCATCGGTTCCGCGCGCGGGGCGCCCACCGGGGGTGCCGCCCGCGGCCGGGCGCGTGGTTGTCGTGCCATCCCGAGCTTCCTGCCTCACCCCGTCGGGCGGGTCGCGGGTCGAACAGGCGGCGCGATGGCCCGGACGTGTCCTCCGACAGTGGCGCAAGGTTCCGCTCCGGGTGCGCCGCCCGCCACCCTACCGATCGGTCAGCGGGGATCGTCAAAGGTCCGGGGCGCTGCTCGACGCACGGCGGTGCGACATCAGGAGGCGTGCCGGCGCGGCTCCACGCCGTTGCGGGCTGAACCGCTCGTTTGGGCAGACGCGGGGTCTTGCTGGCGCAAGTGGCCGAATCGACTGAGGGGTGGACTGAGCAGGCGCAGTCGGGCGCAGGTCGCAGGGCTCTGGCCTCGGTTGGTGGGCGCCCACCGAGTCCGCGCAACGGAGGCTGCCCCCGAGCCACAGCCAGGATGGACATCTGGCGGCAGGTGATCGCGTCGTCCATACTGACGACGATGGGCGATGTGGTTGCCAGCGGCGACATCGGACCGGCCTGCAGGAGGCCGAGCAGCCCATGACGCCGCGGCTTCACCTGCGGACGTCGGCGTCGATCACCGCCCTGCTTGCGATGTCAATAGTGGCAGCTGTGGTTGCCCCTCCCGCGGAGGCCGCCACCGTGCGTCAGGCATGGGTTGCGGCGGTGGGGCCGTCGGGACAGAACGGGGCATCCGAGCTGCGCGCCTACACGAGCGGGACCGGCTCGCTCTCGCTGAACCTGCGCCACCTTCGGCCGTACACGACCTACGCCGTGCTGCTTGCGCGCGGCCCCTGCGAGGCGCCGGGCCCCACTGTCGCGCGCCTGCCATCGCTCGTCGCCTCATCGACCGGCGCCATCGTCCGCACGCTCCTGCTGTCAGCAGTCCAGCTGCGCGCCGTGTCGCCGACCGGCGCGATCGGGCCGTCTACTGCGGTGCGCGTGGGGACCGGATCGCTCGCCCGCTGCGGCACGCTTCTTGCCCTCGCCGTGCCACGCACGCCGCCGCCGTGCCCGAGCGCCGGGACGACGACCACGGCCCCGGGCGTCGCGGTGCTGAACTGTTTCCCGGGTCCGAGCGAAGGCCTGCCGAACGGATTCAACGCGCCGGATTCGCCGTCCACCATGGGCTGGTCGCGGATCGCCGTGGGCCCGACACGGGTCGTCGTGGCCACCAATGACTACCTCGCCATCTATACCCGCGGCGGCGACCTCCTGCAGGCCACCTTCTGGGATCAGGTCTTCGGTTCGGTCCAGCCCAGGGACGCCGGCGACTGCTGCTCGAGCGCGCTGTACGACCCGTCGAGCCATCGCTTCTTCGTGGTCGTGGCGGGCGGCGAGTTCGGGCGATCCGATTGTGCGACGACCAAGTGCTGGGGTGCCGCGCTCGTTGCGGTCTCGTCGAGCGACGCTCCGTCCAACACGACGGCACTCGACTGGCATCTCTACGCCTTCGACGGGGGGACGACGCTCACCCCGTCAGGGGCGGTCCAGCACAACAGCTTCATCGACGACCCCGTCATCGCCGTCTATCACCATTGGCTCCTGATCTCGAGTCCTGTCATGAGCTTCGTCGGCGAATCGTTCGTCTACCGCAGCCAGCTGCGGGTGATTGCCCTCGACCCGCTGCTGGCGGGCAAGGCGGTCACGACCTGGCGCGATTTCACCAACTGGCCCGACCCGGTTACCGGAGACCAGGCCTATCGTCTGCAGCCCGCGGTGATGCTCGGTGACGCGCCGGTCCTCTATCTCGCGAACCAGTCGAGCTGCGGCTTCAACGTCTGGTCGCTCGACGTCGACGCGTCCGCCCCCACGCCGACCGTCTGGCCGATTGCACAGGCATCCGCCATCCCCCGCTGCGGGACGCCCGATCCGGCGCCGCAGCCGGGCGCGGCGCTCCCGCTCGATCCCGGGGACACGGCGGTGCGTGCCTATCCCGTGTACCGCGAGGGGCACCTCTGGGTCACCAAGGAGGTCGGGTTGCCGGAGGGTGGCCAGAACGTCGCCGCGGCCGCATGGGACGAGCTCGACCTGTCGGGGTGGCCGGCCGCGCCGGTGGTCGTGCAGGCGGGGGTGGAGTCGATCGCTGGTACCTGGGTGACCTTCCCGTGGGTGACGGTCGACGGGCAGGGACGGACCGTGCTCTCGTTCGAGACGGCAG
>JAKAMV010000826.1 GCA_021812735.1 Chloroflexota bacterium
GACGTTCGCGCCGCGCCATCCGTAGATGCTCTGGTCGTCGTCGCCCACCACGCACAGGTTGCGGTGCGCCGCCGCCAGGAACCGGACCCACAGGTACTGCGGTCGGTTCGTGTCCTGGTACTCGTCCACGTGGAGGTAGCGCCAGCGGGCCTGGTAGCGCTCGAGCACCCCGGGGGCGGCGTCGAACAGCTCGACGGCGCGCAGCAGCAGGTCGTCGAAGTCGAGCGCGCCGGCGGCGCGGAGGCGCTCCTCGTAGCGGGCGGCGAGCCTCGCGATGACCCGCTCGCGGTGGGTCGTGGCGTGCTCGGCGAGGAAGTCCGCGTCGAGCATGTCGTTCTTCGCCCGGCTGATCGAGCCCAGGATCGCGGCCGGCCGGAACTCGCCGGTGGCGGGGAGGTCCTGCTCGGCGAGGATCCGCTTCATCAGCTGCTGCTGGTCGTCGGCGTCGTAGATGACGAAGCGCCGGTCGAGGCCGATCGCCGCGCCGTCGCGGCGCAGGACGCGGGCGCAGAGCGCGTGGAAGGTGCCCGCCTCCACGTCCTTGCCCGCGTCGCCCACGAGCGCGGTGATCCGCTCCCGGAGCTCGCCCGCCGCGCGGTTCGTGAACGTGACGGCGAGGATCCGCCGCGGCTGGACCGCCTTCACGCCGATCAGGTACGCGATGCGGTGCGCGACGACGCGCGTCTTGCCCGATCCGGCGCCGGCGAGGATGAGCAGCGGGCCCTCGGTGGTCGTGGCGGCCCGGGCCTGCTCGGGGTTGAGGTTGCTGACGATCTCCTGGGCGCGCGCCTCGCGCCGGGCGGCGATGGCGGCGGCGACGGCCTCGGGGTCGAGCGCCGGGCCCGTGGCCTCGAGCGCAGGGTCGGCCGGCACGTCGCGCAGCCAGGCTGGCTCCTCGGGCAGCGGCGCCCGGGATGGTGTGTCGTCGCCCGTCGGCGGCCCCTCGTCAGGCGCGCCGGACGCGCCGGGCTCGCCGAGGTCCAGCCAGGTGCCCTGATCGAGGGGCTCCTCTGGACGGTCTTGACGGCGGCGCAGGGGGCCGCTCGGGGGTGTGGGGCTCACGCCTCCATTGTAGGTGGCGCGACCTGCTGAACCGGTCACGCCGAAGGGCCGAAGCCGGGCGACAGAGGAGCGGCGGCGGTCGTCGGCGGGAGCGGCGGCGGTCGTCGGCGGGAGCGTCGGCGGTCGTCGGCGGGAGCGTCGGCGGGAGCGGCGGCGGTCGTCCACCACCCATTCCTGTCAGGACTCCTTGACCGCGAGCAGGCGCCCTCCAGGGTGTCGCCGGGCCCGAAGCCGCAACGCTCGACCCCCATTGATGCGCCGCAGGCATGTCTGGTGTCGATGCGCCGCCCGGACCTGGCCAAGAGTCGCCACAGGCATGTCTGGTGGGGGTGACGCGTCGAGGCTGCCCATCCAGATCGCGTCGCGATAGGACCAAGAGTCGCCACAGGCATGTCTGGTGGGGGTGACGCCGCAGCACGGGGGCCCAGGCGGTGGGCTGCGCAACGGCGCGACCCGCCACACGGGGGCACCGCAGGATCCCGTCGCCCCAGCCGTCAGTTGCCCGGGGGGTCCGCGATGACGGACGGCCAGTCCCAGAGCGTGAAGTCGGCCTCCACCGTGGCGGCGAGCGACCCGTCCGCGTTGTGGACGCGGAGCGTGAGGTGCGAGGGCCGAAGCGTTGACGCGTCGGTCAGGAGGACGACATCGGTCGCGGTCGCGCCGGCCGCCGCCTCGCTCGCGGGGAGCAGCCGCAGCAGCATGCGGCCCGCGCTGGGACCGAGCGTGAGCGTCACTCGCCGGCAGGTGCCCGACGGCGCGCCGCACGGCACGTCCGTCGAGGCGGGGGCCGACGCGTCCGGCTCCCCCAGCCACGCGCGCAGCCGTCTCACCAGCGTGAGCGGGTCGATGTCGATGCCGGATCCGGCCGTCACCTCGCCCAGGGAGCCCTTGGTCCAGGTCTTGCCGTCGAAGCTGTAGGACATCGTGTCCCAGCTCGTGATCGCATCGACCTCCAGGCCGAGCTCCGGACTGAGGAAGGTGAGGGACGAGCGGGCGTCCTGGGGGCGGAGGTTGACCGTCGCCTCCGTGCCGTCGAGGTGGACCCTGGCCGCTGCCTGGCCCACCAGCGCGCCCGGGACCTGGCCGCTCAGCGTGGCCTCCACGTGGACGGAGCTCGCGTCGATCAGCGACTGCACCGAGCGCGCGAGCATCTCGCGCGGGTCGGTGACCTGGCTCGGCGGGGTGGTCCGGGCGAGCGGGCCGACGCCGTTGACCGCGCCTGCGGCGAGCACGGCGACGACGGCGACGACGACAACCCCGATGCGCAGGAGTGCGCGCCGGAGCGTGAGCGGCGGGGCGGCGGGCTCGTCGTCGAGTGCGTCGCGGCGCTCGTCGGGACCGTCTTGGGCCTGGTCGGCGCCGGCAACGCCGGACTGCGTGTGGATGGCGGGAGGGCTCCTCGCGGGTTGGCCACTCGAGGATACGCGAGGCCGCTCGGCGTCGGGCGCGGAAACGCCCCGGAACGGGCTGTCGGTGGTACGCGCCCCGGGTTGACGGTGGTGCGCGCGCATCGTGTCGATCAGGCCCGCGATGCGCGATGGCCCGCTCGGGGAACTGGCAATCCGCTCCAGCGAGCGTCGCCCGCGACCCGGGCAGTCGGCGCCCGGCCGGACCGCCCAGCGGGTGGACGGACGCCCCGCGTCGCAGTCGACCCGCCGCGCGGAGCATCCGTCGCCCGCACGACCCATCGAGCGGTCAGATCACCCGCGAGGCGGTTGCAGCGCACCGCCGGCTGTCGCAGCACCCGATGGGCGGGTGGCGTGCCGTCTCATCCCGGGCCGAAGCCGGGCGGCGGGGCCTGCGGCGGCGGGACCTGCGGCGGCCCGCCGGCTCCCTGCGGGTAGCCGGGCCCGGGTGCGTAGCCCGGCTGCGGGTAGCCCGGCTGAGCCTGCGGGTAGCCCCCCTGGGCATAGCCGCCGTAGGGCCCGCCCCACTGCGGGGCCGCGGGGGCGACGGTGGACTCGAGCTGCACCTCGATCCCGCCGACCCAGCCGGCGACGACGTTGTAGATCACGCAGGCGATCGCGGTCATGATCCAGCCGACGATCGCGTAGGCGACCGCCCCGAACAACCCGAACAGAAGGGTGCCGACGAGGCCGGCGCTGACGATCGCGGCGACCGTGCCCCCGTCGCCCGTCGTGCGCCCGGCCGCCCCGGCCAACAGCGTGATCGGGAGCCCGATGAGCAGCGTCCCCACCAAGATGATCACCGCATACATCGTGGCCGCGACCGTGGCCGTCCTGATGACCCCGAACCGCCGGATCCGGACCATGCTGCCTCCCTCGTTCTGCTTGGGCTGATCGAGGATACGCCGATCGATCAGCGGCGTGGGCGACTCCGGGCCGATGCGGCAAGCGCCTCCGCCCGTCGGTGGGGTGGAATCGAAACGGCCCCCGGCGGCCGAAGCCGCCGGGGGCCGAAGTGAGCGCGGTGTGCGGGGCTAGAAGTCCATCCCGCCGCCGTGGTCGTGGCCGGCGCCGCCCCCGGCCTTCTCCTTCTCCGGGATGTCCGTCACGAGCGTCTCGGTCGTGAGGACCATCGCGGCGATGGAGGCGGCGTTCTGGAGCGCGGAGCGGGTGACCTTGGCCGCGTCCACGATGCCCTTCTTGAACATGTCGCCGTACTCGCCGTAGAGGGCGTCGTAGCCCTCGCCCTTGGGCAGCGAGGCGACCTTGGCGACCACGACCTCGCCGGCGGCGCCGGCGTTGTCGGCGATCTGGCGGGCCGGGGCCTCGAGGGCCTTGCGCACGATCTCGACGCCCACCCGGGCATCGCCGTCGAGCTTGACCTTGTCGAGGGCGGGGATCGCCTGGAGGAGCGTGGTGCCGCCGCCGGCGACGAGGCCCTCCTCGACCGCCGCTCGCGTGGTCGAGAGCGCGTCCTCGATGCGGTGCTTCTTCTCCTTGAGCTCGACCTCCGTGGCCGCGCCGACCTTGATGACGGCCACGCCGCCGGCCAGCTTGGCGAGGCGCTCCTGGAGCTTCTCGCGGTCGTAGTCCGAGGTGGTCTCCTCGATCTGCGCCTTGATCATGGTCATGCGGG
>JAKAMV010000088.1 GCA_021812735.1 Chloroflexota bacterium
TCATCGGCGACCTGTTCACGCCGGCCGAGCGCGGCAAGTACCAGGGCCTGTTCGGGGCGGTGTTCGGCGTGGCGTTCCTCCTCGGCCCAGGGCTGGGCGGCTACCTCACCGACACCCTGAGCTGGCACGCCGTGTTCTACGTCAACGTCCCGATCGGCATCCTCGCGCTGATCGTGATCGCCGCCCTGCTGCCCAACGTCCGCAAGGAGGGCGCCCAGGCGAGGATCGATGTCCTCGGCACGCTGACCCTGGTGGGCGGCCTGGTGCCGATCCTGGTGGCGCTGACCGTGGCCGAGAACGGCGACTGGTCCAACCCCTGGGTCTGGGGCGAGATCGCGCTGGGGGTGGTGCTCCTGGCCGTGTTCATCTGGGCTGAGCGCCGGGCCGCGGAGCCCATCATCCCGCTCCACCTGTTCCGCAGCCGCACTTTCAGCGCGTCGATGGTGGCGGTGTTCCTGGCCACCTTCGGGTTCGCCGCGGCGACCATCTTCCTGCCCCTGTTCTACCAGGTCGTGGAGGGCGCCTCGGCGACCGAGTCCGGGTACAAGCTGCTGCCGTTCCTCGTCGGCCTCATCTTGAGCTCAATCCTGTCGGGCCAGATCGTGGCCCGGACCGGCCGCTACAAGTGGGTCCTGCTGGTGGGCATGGTGCTGTTGACGGTCGGCCTCGCGCTGATGACGCAGCTGCGCTTCGACACCCCCGACACGACCCTGTGGGCCTGGATGTTCGTGGCCGGCCTGGGCGTCGGCCCGACGTTCGCCGTGTTCACGATCGTGGTCCAGAACGCCGTGCCGTTCCACGAGCTCGGCACGGCCACCAGCGACCTGACGCTGTTCCGCCAGATCGGCACCACGGTCGGGCTGACGATGGCGTTCACGCTGTTCACCAACAACCTGACCTGGAACCTGCTGCGGACCGAGATCATCGGCCGCGGCGCGCCCGCCCAGTACGTGCCGGCGACGGCACCGGCCGGCTTCAGCTCCAGCGCGCTCACCGACCCGCTCGGGGCGACCAGCGCCCTGAGCTTCCTCACCCAGCTCCCGTCCCAGTTGCAGGCGCTGTTCCTCCAGGGGTTCCACAGCGCCTTCACGATCGCCATCGCCAACTCGCTGTGGCTCGGGGTGGGCGCCACGGTGGCCGCGTTCGTCGCCACGCTGTTCCTCCGCGAGATCCCGCTGCGGGCCCACCACGGCCCTGCGCCGGCCGAGAACCGCGCGGAGGCCGGGGCCGAGGCCGGCTGACGGCGAGCGCCCGGGGCGGGCCGGGGCGTCCCGGCGCCCGGGGCGCGCCCGGGGCCGGCGATGTGGAACCTCTCATCTTGGCCACACCGCCCGGCGATGCGACGGGTTGATGCTCCTTCTTGTCCGGGGCCCACGGGTCTCCTCCCCCACCCGGCCAAGGACGAAGTGGCAATCCGCCAGGCTTCCGCAGAGCCGAGGCGACACGCAAACGGCGCATCCCCCGCCTTCCCCGGGATGCGCCGTTTTCGCGTCCGGGGGTCGTGCCGTCGGGGCCCGGGCCTCGGCGCGGGTCGGAGGCGCGAGACGCGAGGCGCGGCGAGGTGCGGCGCGCGCGGCACGGAGCGCGCGGTGCGGCCTTGGCCCCCTACCGGCTGCGCTCGGCGAGCAGGATGCCGCCCAGCACCAGGACCGCGCCGGCGAGCTGGACCGGGCTGAACGTCTCGCCCAGGAGGACCCATGCGATCCCGGTTGCGATGATCGGCTCGGTCATGCCGACGACCGACGCCTGCGACGCCCGCAGGTGCCGCATCGAGAGGACCGCGAAGGAGAACGGAACCACGGTGCCCAGCACGACCACGTACCCGACCAGCAGCGGGACGGGCCAGGCGACGGCGCCGGTCCCCTCCACCAGCGCGGTGCCGCCCAGCGTGGCCCACGGGTAGGACCACCACGGGTCCGCGATCGCCCAGAACAGCGCGGCGGCCCCCATGCCCCACATCGTGAGCGAGATCGGGTCGCGCCGGTACGGCCCGCGCACCTGAGCGTCGGCGGACAGGAAGTACAGGACCAGGGCCAGCATCGCCCCGAGCGCGGCCGCGAACCCGAGCGGGTCGAGCGTGAAGCCGTCCCAGACCTGGGCCACGATGGCGAGACCGCCCAACGCCATCGCCAGTCCCACCCACACCGCGGGTCTGGTGGGATGGCGCAGGCCGAAGCGGAACCACAGCGCGATCACGAGCGGCGAGGTGAACTCGATCAGCAGCGAGATCCCGATCGCGAGGCGGGTGATCGAGAGGAAGTAGAGCGCCTGGGTGGCGGCCACGCCGAGGACGCCGTACACCGCGAGCAGCGGGATCTCCCCGCGGCGAACGCGGAGCGCCCGGGGGTTGGCCAGCGCGACGAACGCGAGCAGGACCAGGAACGCGCCCGTGGCGCGCAGCTGGGACAGCCGCCACACGTCCACCCCGCTGGCCATGACCGTCTTGGCGACGGTGCCATTGAGGGCGAACAGCGACGCGGCGACCAGGTACAGGGCGTAGCCGCGGGGCGCGCTGGCCCGCCGCGCGGCGGCGACCCCCGGGAGCGGCTCGGCGAGGTCCGTCACCCCCCGAGGCCGTTGGCCCGGGCGTAGTCGGCGATGATCGCCACCGCCTCGGCCGGGTCGTCCACGACGTGCAGGAGGTCGAGGTCCTCCGGGGCGATCGCCCCGGACGGCAGCTGGACATCGCGCATCCAGGCGACCAGGCCGTCCCAGTAGGCGTGCCCGACCATGACGACCGGGAAGTTGCGGATCTTGCCCGTCTGGATCAGCGTCAGACTCTCGGTCAGCTCGTCGAGCGTGCCGAACCCGCCGGGCATGATCACGAACGCGTCCGAGTACTTCACGAACATTGTCTTGCGGACGAAGAAGTAGTGGAACTCGACCGAGAGGTCCACGTACGGGTTGACGCGCTGCTCGTGGGGCAGCTCGATATTGCAGCCGATCGACAGCCCGCCAGCCTCGTGGGCGCCGCGGTTGGCGGCCTCCATGGCCCCCGGGCCGCCGCCGGTGATGACGGCGAAGCCCGCCTGCGCGAGACCGGCGCCGATCGCCCGCGCTTGCTCGTAGGCGGGGGTGCCGGCCTGGGTCCGAGCCGAGCCGAAGACGACCACGGCGGGACCGATGCCAGCGAGTGCCTCGAACCCCTCGACGAACTCCGAGAGGATCCTCAGGACGCGCCAGGTGTCCTCCTCGAGGAAGTGGGGCCGGCCGGCGGGCCTGGCGGCGAAGAGCTTCTCGTCCTGGGTGCGCCACGTCTGGCCGAGGCGTTCCGCCGCCTCTGGCCGCATGGCAACCCGGCCGCTGTGGACGGTCCAGGGCGAGGGCGTCAGGAGGGGGCCGTCGGGGTCTGCGTCGCTGCTCACGGGAAGGCAGGATGCCACGTCCGAGGAGCCAGCGAGGCGGGAGTCCGCGGGCCGGCCCGACGAGGCCCCGCGGCCGGGCTGCCGGTCGGCCGTGTCCCTCGGCAAGGGCCGGGCCGGGGTCGTCGCGGCCCGTCCCTCGGCCCTAACGGGCGCGGGCCAGCCAGGCCTTCCAGACCTCCTCGGCCTTGCCGGCCGTCACGTCATCGCCGTACCGGACGAGGGGGAGCCTGAGCAGGCGCACGTCCGACAGGAGCCGCTGCGTGATCCCGGCCGCGTCCGCGGAAAGGTAGGCGAGACCCTGCTCCTTGTACGGGCGGCTCTCGGCGTCGAGGCAGGCGGCGGCGCCCAGTCTGTCGGTGAAGCGGCGCAGCTCGCCCGGTGCGATGGGCTTCTTGCGCAGGTCAACGAAGTGCACGACGATCCGCCGCTCGCGGAAGAAGCGCAACGCGGCACGGGTGGGGTTGGAATCCTCCAGGCCGAACACCTGGATGTTGGGCATCTTCTTGGTGGGCGTGGTGCCGAGCGGGGCGGGCAAAGCGGTCAGGGCTCCTCGGGGGCGGTGGATGCCGGGGCCAGCACGATCACCGGGATGGGACGGTCGGTGCGGGCGCGATACACCTCGTAGCCCGGATAGGCGGCCGCGGCGAGGGCCCACAGCCGCTCACGCTCCTCGCCACGGGCCTCGTGCGCCTCGACGGCCCACGATCGGCGGCCCACGCGCAGCGCGGCGCGCGGGTTGGCGCGCAGGTTGCCCGCCCAGACAGGCTCGCGATCGTCGCCCGCGTTGCTGCCGATGACGATGTAGCGGTCGCCGTCGGCGATCGCGTAGAGCGGCACCTCGCGCGATCTGCCGGTCCTGCGGCCGGTCATCGTGACGATCACGTTCTGGACGCCGAAGTTGCGGCCGATGGGGCCTCGGCCCCCGGTCAGGCGGTAGACGTGCGGGTGCAGGCGCGTCACCGGCCGACTCGTGCCCACGAAGCCGATCACGCGGTACACCGCGTCCGGCAGCCGCTTCACCATGGCAGCACGGCACCACGATTCGACCCTCGCGTCACCATGGCAGCAGGGTAACGCGCCGCCCGCGTACCATGCGGGCAGGAGGTTCCCCGAAATGTCCGTCTGGTTCACCGTGCAGCTCGACGATCGGCCCGGGTCGCTCGCGCGAGTCGCGCAGGCACTCGCCGACCGCAGCGTCAACATCACCGGCATCGTCGGCGTCGCCGAGGACACCGACGGCGCGCTCATGCTGACGACCAGCGATGCTGCCGCCACCCGCGAGGTCTTCGTCGGCCTTGGCATCTCGTTCGAGGACCACGACCCCACCGGCACCGACCCGGGCAGCCTCTCGATCTCCGACATCGTGGCCGGGCGCGCGGGCTGACGGATGCCGAGGCGCCAGCCGAACCCCCTGCCGCCCACGACCGCGGCCCGCCTCGCCGTCGAGGACCAGCCGGGCTCGATCGCCGCGATCGCCGCCGCCGTGGCCGCCGTCGGCGGGCGCTTCCGCTCGCTGACGACGATGCGCCGCGCGGCACCGCGGGACGCGGGGGGCGGCCTCGGCCAGGCAGAGGTGGAAGTGGAGGTGGAGGACGCCGACGAGGCGACCCTGATCGCGGCCCTCCGGCCGCTGCCCGAAGTCGTGGCGATCCACAAGACCCGGCCGATGGACAAGGTCTTCGGCAAGCGCGTCATCATCGTGGGCGGCGGGGCGCAGATCGCCCAGGTGGCGCTGGGCGCGGTGACCGAGGCGGACCGCCACAACATCCGCGGCGAGAAGATCTCCGTGGACACCATCCCGCTGGTGGGCGAGGACAACATCGCCGCCGCCGTGCGCGCCGTCATCGACCTCCCGCGCGCCCGGCTCCTCGTGCTGGCGGGCTCGATCATGGGCGGCGACATCAGCCGGGCCGCCGACGAGCTGCGCGCCGTGGGCATCCCGATCATCGCGCTCAACATGGTCGGATCCATCACGGACCACGTGGACCTGGTGGTCAGCGACCCGGTCCAGGCCGGCACCATGGCCGTCATGGCCGTCGCCGACACCGCCACGTTCGAGCTCGCCCGGCACCGCGGACGCCGGCTCTAGTCGCGCCGAGGAGGCCGTCCCGCCCGATGCGCATCGCCACCTGGAACGTCAACTCGCTCAAGGCCCGGATGGAGGCCGTCGAGAAGTGGCTCGATCGGGCCGAGCCCGACGTGCTCCTGGTCCAGGAGACGAAGCTGGCCGACGCCGATGCGCCGGTGATGCCGTTCTCGATGCGCGGGTACGAGCTCGTGCACCACGGCGAGGGCCGCTGGAACGGGGTGGCGATCCTGTCGCGCGTGGGCGTGGCCGAGGTGGTGTCCAACTTCGGCGACGGCCCGGTCCGGGATTCGTCGCCCGGCGCCGTGGTCAGCCTGGCCGAGGACGACTTCGACCCCCTGCGCGAGGCGCGGATGGTGTCGGCGGTGTGCGGCGGCGTGCGGGTGGTCTCGCTGTACGCTCCCAACGGCCGCGAGGTGGACTCGCCGTTCTACGAGGGCAAGCTCGCCTGGTTCGCGCGCCTGCGTCGCTGGCTGGACGAGACACAGTCGCCCGCCGCGCCGATTCTGCTGGGCGGGGACCTCAACGTCACGCCGGCCGACGAGGACGTCTGGAGCCCGGAGCGCGCGCACGGCGGCACCCACGTGTCAGAGCGCGAGCGCGCGGCGCTGGCCTCGCTCCGAGCCTGGGGCCTGCGCGACGTCTACCGCGAGCGACACGCAGAGCCAGGCCGCTTCTCGTGGTGGGACTACCGGGCGGGCATGTTCCACCGCAACGAGGGCATGCGGATCGACCTGCTGTACGCGTCGGCGCCGGTGGCCGAGCGGGTGGTCTGGGCGGAGATCGACCGCGAGGCCAGGAAGGGCCCGCCCACGCCGTCGGACCACACGCCCGTGGTGATCGACCTCGACGCGCCCGGCAAGGCGTTCGACCCGGGCTGGGAGGGCGCCCTTCAGCGCATTGCCGCCCGGACGAAGCCGCGCCCCTGAGGATCCGCGCGGCCCGGCCAAGGTCGTCGGCCGCTGCGGGAACCGCGCTGGCGGATCGGCCCCGCGCTTGCGGAGCGGCCATGGCCGGGAGCGATCGGGGTCGGGCCCGGCCCCCGCTCAGCAGACCGGCGACTCGGCCGGCGCCACCACCGTCCCGGCCTCGCCAGCCAGCATCCGCTCGGCGTCCGCCAGCGACCCGATCACCGCGCAGCCGCCGGCCTCGGCGAACCGCTTCGCGGCGGCCACCTTGGGGCCCATGGAGCCCGCGGCGAACCGCGACGGGTCAAGGTCCGCGGGCACCGGCCGCCGGATCGGCGCCGCGTCGGGCGTCCCCCAGCCCGCGTACACCGCGTCCACGTCGGTCAGCATGAGGAACGCGCCGGCGCGCAGCGACCTCGCCAGCAGGGCCCCCGCCAGGTCCTTGTCGATCACCGCCTCCACGCCGCCGTAGCCCCCGTGCCCGGCCACCACCGGGATCCCGCCGCCGCCGGCGCAGACGACCAGGACGCCGTCCGCGACAAGCTGCTCGATGACCCCCAGCTCGAGGATGCGCCGCGGCTCCGGCGAGGGCACCACGCGTCGCCACTTCGCCCCGTCGGGCGCAATCGTCCACTGCCGCTCCGCCGCGAGCCGCTCCGCCTCCTGCCGTTCGTAGACGGGCCCGATCGGCTTGGTCGGGTGCAGGAACGCCGGGTCGTCGCGGGCCACCTCGATCCGGGTCAGCAAGGTGGCGATCCGCCGGCCGGGCAGCAGGTTCCCGAGCTCCTGCTCGAGCAGGTAGCCGATCATCCCCTCGCTCTCCGCGTCGAGGATGTCGAGCGGGTACGTCTCGTCCGGCAGGTAGGCCGCGTTCTGGAGTGCGAGCAGGCCCACCTGCGGCCCGTTGCCGTGGGTGATCACCAGGTCATGGCGGAGCGCGAGCGGCATCAGGGCCCGGGCCGCGACGGCGACGTTCTCGCGCTGGTTCTGCGCGGTGAGCGGCTGGCCCCGGCGCAGCAGCGCGTTGCCGCCGAGGGCGGCGACGACGCGCATCAGCCCGCCTCGGGTCGCGCCAGGGTCGCCACCAGGACGGCTTTGATCGTGTGCATGCGGTTCTCGGCCTGATCGAACACCACCGACGCCTTCGACTCGAAGACCTCGTCGGTGACCTCCATCGCCTCGAGCCCGTACCGCTCGTGCATGGTGCGGCCCACCTCGGTCTCGAGATCGTGGAAGGCCGGCAGGCAGTGCATGAACCGCACGTTGGGGTTGCCGGTGGCGCGCAGCATGGCCGCGTCCACCTGGTACGGTCGGAGCATCGCGACCCGCTCGTCCCAGACGGACTCGGGCTCCCCCATCGAGACCCAGACGTCCGTGTAGACCACGTCCGCGCCCCGCACGCCCTCCTCGACGTCCTCGGTCACCGAGATCCGGGCACCGCTCCGCTCGGCGATCGCGAGCGCGGGCTCCAGGAAGTCAGCGCGTGGCCAGACGGGCCGCGGCGCGACGATCCGCAGGTCCATGCCCATGGTCGCCGCGCCGAGCAGCCACTCGTCGCCCATGTTGCTGTGCGCGTCGCCCACATAGGCCACCGCCGCGCCGGCGAGGGGCTTGCCCACCCGCTCGCGGATCGTGAGCAGGTCGGCCAGGATCTGGGTCGGGTGGTCCTCGTCGGTGAGGCCGTTGTAGACCGGCACGCCGGCGTTCGCGGCGAGCACCTCGACATCGGCCTGGCGGAACCCGCGGAACTCGATCGCGTCGTAGACGCGGCCGAGGACCCGCGCCGTGTCCCTGACCGACTCCTTCTTGCCGACGTGGCTCCCGGACGGCCCGAAGTACGTGACGTGCATGCCCTGGTCGAAGGCCGCCACCTCGAACCCGATCCGGGTGCGCGTCGAGTCCTTCTCGAAGATCAGCGCGATCGAGCGCCCGGCCAGGCGCCGCACCTCGCGGTGCTCGCGCTTCTCTGCCTTGAGCCGCGCCGCCAGGCCCAGGAGGTACTCGATCTCCGCCGCGGAGTAATCGCGGAGCGTGAGGAACGAGCGGCCCGCGAGCGGGGACGGATGGTCGAAGTCCATCGCCGGTCTCCGGAACGTGCCACAGCGGACGCGGGCACCGCGGGCGCGCCGTGGCGGCAACCCGCAGTGGTGTGGCCCCGAATGTGCGACCGCGGCGGGCGGCATGTCATGGTCGCTTCGGCCCGTTGCGGGCGGGCGAATCCGTCGCTACACCAGCTCCACGTCCAGCTCGTCGGCCCGGGCGGCGCCGCCTCGCGCCTGCGGCAGCGCCACCAGGCCGATCGCCGACGTGATGGCGATCGCGATCGCGAACGCCGGCGCGACGCCCGGGCTGACGACCAGGAAGTGGACCGGCAGGTAGAACGCCACGGTCCCGGGCAGGCCGATGAGCGCCCCGCGCAGGACGCCGATCGCGGCCGGCCGCCCGTCATGGAGGAACGCGAACACCGACAGCACCGACACGTACACGGGGAAGGTGGTGACGATGCCCGACACCGTCGGGCCGAGCAGCGGCGCCACGGTGGTCAGGCCCACGACCAGCACCGTGCCCACCGCGATACGCGCCGGCAGGTCCCACGCCGGGTGGCGCCCCGACGACCGCCCCCCGGTGGACGGCGGCAGGATGCGCAGCGTGCCGAGGATCGCGAGCACGACGAGGAGGGCGAGCAGCAGCTCCGGCCAGCCCGCAACCTCCTGGAGCGCCGCCGCCGCGACGACGTACGCGGCGGTGGCTGCCGCCAGGGCAGCTGCCGGGCCGCGGCTCGACGCCGCCGCGAAGCCGAGGCTATAGGCGACGATCGCGCCCAGCCCCAGGGTGGTGCCGACGGCCGCGCTGGCCGCGAACGCGGTCCCGTGGTCGAGCGCGACGAAGAACAGGACCGGCCCGGAGGTCAGCGGCAGGGCCACGATCCAGCCCGCCACGGCCGGGCCCCAGCGCCGTGCGGCAAGGCTCGCGCCGCCGATCAGGAGCGGGGTCAGCGTCAGCTTGAGGGCCAGCAGCAGCACGGGCCCACGATACCGGCAGTCGCGGGGGCGCGGCGGCCGGGGTCAGTCCAGCGAGACGGTCTGGTCCCAGGCGGGCACGTCCACCGGCAGCCCCAGCGCCGCCACCTTGGGGGCGAGTGCCTGCTGCGCGGGCGGATCGCCGTGGACGAGGTAGACGTGGGACGGGACGCCCGGGTCCCCCGGTCGTCGGCCCCGGATGAAGCCGCCGAGCCAGGTCAGGAGCTCGGGCTCGTCGGCGTGCGCGGAGAACCCGTCGAGCGACTTGATCGTCGCGCGCACCGGCATCTCGCGCCCGTCGATCCGCGCCGTCGGCACGCCCCGGACGAGGTGGCCGCCGAGCGTGCCCTCGCCCTGGTAGCCGACGAACAGGATGGTCGCCGACGGGTCGTCGATGAGGCGCGAGGCGTGGCCCACGGACCGGCCGCCGGTGAGCATGCCGTTCGAGGCGATCACCACGTACGGCGGCGGCGTGCGCTCGATCCGCTCGGAGTCCTGGACATTGCGGGTCACGTGCTGGCCCGGGTAGTCGAGCGGGTCCTCGCGGGCGCGCAGGAGCGCCGCGGTCTCCTCGTCGTACGCCTCGGGGTGGCTGCGGTACACGTCCGAGGCGGACTTGGCCATCGGCGAGTCCAGGAACAGCGGCAGCTGCGGGATGCGCCCGGAGTCGACGAGCCTGTGGAGCTCCCACACCAGCTCCTGGGTGCGCCCGATGGCGAACGACGGGATCAGCAGCACGCCCTTGCGGGCGGCCGTGTCGCGCACGGTGTCGGCGAGGACCGCGATGGACGTCTCCGCCGCCTCGTGCTCGCGGCCGCCGTACGTGCTCTCGCACACCACGAAGTCTGCCGCGTCCACCGGCGTCGGGTCGCGCAGGATGGGCGTGCCCGGGCGGCCCAAGTCGCCCGAGAACACGACGACGGTGTCCCGGCCGCCGCCCGGGCGGGCGAGCCGCATGCGGACCAGCGCGGAGCCCAGGATGTGCCCGGCGTCGAGCAGCGTGATGTGGACGCCCTGGGCGACCTCCGTCTCGGCGCCGTACGGGACAGGCGCGAAGCGCGCGATGGCGGCCTCCGCGTCGTCCTCCGTGTACAGCGGCTCATCGAAGTCCTGGTGCACCTCCGGGCCGGCGGCGCGCAGGATGTCCTCCGGATCGGGGCCGCCGGGACTCTCGGCGCCCTGCGCGGCCAGCCCCACGGCCGCGTCGAACAGCTGCTCCTCGCGCCGCTCGGCAGCCGCAGCGCGGGACGGGTCGCGGCGCTCGCGGCGGGCGGCGCGCTTGGCGAACTCGGTCTGGAGCTTGGCGGAGTCCAGCAGCACCAGCCGGGCCAGCTCGGCCGTGGCGGAGGTGCACACGATCCGGCCGCGGAACCCCTCGCGGACCAGCACCGGGAGCAGGCCGCAGTGGTCGAGGTGCGCGTGGGTGAGAACCACGGTGTCGAGCGTCGCGGGATCCACGCCCAGCGGGACGCGGTTCCGGACGCTCTCGTCCGGGCCGCCCTGGAACATGCCGCAGTCCACCAGGACCTTGGCCCGACCGGTGTCCACGAGATGGCGGGACCCGGTCACCGTCCGGGCGCCGCCGAGGAATGTCAGCTCCATGGGCTGATCGTTGCACAGCAGGACCCTCAGCGCTCCCCGCAGGCGCGGCCGCCGCGACGCCGCCCGTTCAGGCCGCCCGCCCGGCCCCGCCCGGTACCATCCGGGGCGTGCCCCACGCCACGATTGCCGACCCGGCCACCCGTGCCCACGCTCCCCGCGACCGCGTCCCCGCGTCGCGCTGGGCCCCTCGTGTCGTGCTGCCACGCCTGCCGGGGCTGGTCGCCGGCCTGCTGATGATCGGCGTGGGCGTGGGCCTCATGGCCCGCAGCGGGCTGGGCGTCGGGTCGTGGGAAGTGCTCAACCAGGGGCTAGGGCGCATCGCCGGCGTCCCGATGGGCACGGTGTCGGTGGCGCTGGGCGTCCCGATCCTGGCAGCCTGGTGGCCGCTGGGCGAGCGCCCCGGCTCGGGCACCGTGCTGAATCTGCTGCTGATCGGGACCACCACGAACGTGGTGCTCGGGCTGGTGGCCCCGGAGGCGGCGGCCGCGGCCCAGGCCCTGACGGCGACGATCGGCATCGCCCTGTGCGCCACGGGGACCGCGCTCTACCTCGCGGCCGACCTCGGGCCGGGCCCGCGCGACGGGCTGATGACCGGGCTGCACCTGCGCTTCGGCTGGTCGATCCGGAGCACGCGGACGGCGCTCGAGTTGGCGGTCATCGTGATCGGCTGGGTCGCCGGCGGCACGGTCGGGGTGGGGACGATCGTCCTGGCGCTCGTCACGGGGCCCACGGTCCAGGCGCTGCTGCCGGTGTTCGACCGCGAGGGTCGGCTGTCGGCCCGGCGGCGGGCGGCGCTCGAGGCCCGGGGCGTCCTGGCCGAGTAGCCGCCGAGGCGCGGCCGCGTCACGCCCGAGGCTGGCCGGAGACGCGGCCGGAGACGCAGCCCGCGATGCTCAGGCCGGCGCGAGCCCCGTCCCGGACGACCCGGGCTTGACCGCTGGCTCGCCGGCGGCGCAGCGCGGGCAGGAGGCTGGGCCCGGCTCGTACGTGGGGAGCTCGAGCGTCCACAGGGAGCGGAGCGGGTACACCCGGCCGGTTGTCGGCGAGGTCAGCGTGGCGGTCCCGCCCGAGCGATCCACGATCACGGCGCACTCGACGATCTCGCCGCCCATGGCCTCCACGGCCGGGATCATCGCGAGCAGCGAACCGCCCGTGGTGAGGATGTCGTCCACGAGGAGGACCCGCTCGCCGGGGGCAATCGTGAAGCCGCGGCGGAACTCCCGGCGCGGCGCCTCGCCGGGCGCTCCCGCCACCTCCTCGGCGAAGATGGCGGGGGTGCCCAGCTGCCGTCCCGACTCGAACGCCAGCATGGCCCCGCCGGTGGTGGGCCCGGCCACCAGGTCCACCATCGGCGTGCCGTCCCGATCGCGCACGCCGTCTGCCCAGAAGGCGCACAGCTCGCTCGTGGCGGCCGGATCCTGGAGCACCTGGAACTTCTCGAGGTAGGCGTCCGAGTGGCGGCCGCTCTTGAGCGTGAAGTGGCCCTCGCGGAGCGCGCCGCTGGCACGGAACAGGGCTTCGGTGCGGGCGGCGATGGCACGCCGGGCCGCCTCGTCGAGGGTGCGTCGCAGGGTGGTCATGGCGAGCCGATTCTACGGCCGCGCCCGCCGCGCCCGCCGCGCCGACCTCGGCCCCGTTGCCGGGTCGCCGATACGCGGGCCGAGAAGACCCCCCCTCAGCGCGCCACCGCGGCGAGCACGATGACGACCCACACCGCCGACGCCATGCCCTGGACCGCCCAGAATGACCGGTGCCGCGTCTTGTGCCGCAGGCCCAGGAAGACGAGCCACGCCCCGGCCACGCCGCCGAGCCAGCAGCCCAGCTTGAGCGTGCGCTCGCGGACGCGGCGCCACCGGTGCCGGGCGGCCGCCTTGTCGTAGGCGTACAGGGCGGCCGTGGCCACGTTGATCGCGAGCAGCCACGCCAGCAGCCAGTCGGTGGGGCCGCTCACCGGGCGTACTCGGCGCCCCGCGTGGACGGCGCCGCGGCGCGGCGGGGAAGCGCCGTCCCCACCAGCTCGCGGGCGGCGGCAATCCCGCGGGCCCGGCAGGCGTCCGCCAGGTCGTCGGCCAGGCGCACGGGGAGCATGGGGTCGGCCAGGGCCGCCACGCCGACCCCCACGGCGCTGGCGCCAGCGGCCAGGAAGTCCAGCACATCGTCCACGGTGGCGACCCCGCCCGTGCCGATCACCGGCAGGTCAACGGCCTGGGCCACCTCCCACACCACGCGCAGCGCGATCGGCCGGAGGGCCGGTCCGCAGATCCCGCCGTAGCCCGACCCGAGCACCGGGCCGGAGCGGTCAGCGGCGAGGGCGAGCCCCGGCAGCGTGTTCACCGCCGCGAGCGCGTCGGCGCCGGCGCTCTCGGCGGACCGCGCCACGGCGCGCACGTCGGCAGCCGCGGCGGTGAGCTTGGCGATCACCGGCAGGTCCGTCTCACGGCGGGCCGCAGCCACGTAGGCGGCCGTGCCGTCCGGGTCGAGGCCGGGCACGCCCCCGCCGCGACCGGCAGCCCCGCACGAGAGGTTGAGCTCGAGCGCGGCGATCCCGGGCACCCCGTCGAGCCGCCGGACGGCCTCGCCCAGCTCGCCGGCCGTGTCCGCGCACAGCGAGAGGATCACCGGCACGGACCAGCGCGCCCAGGCCTCGGCATACCGCTCGAGCACCGTGTCCAGCCCGGGGTTCTGCGGCCCGGTCCCCAGCAGCAGGCCCGCGGGAATCTCCGCGATGCGCGGGCCGGGATGCCCCGCGCGCGGCCGGAGCGAGGTGCTCCGCGTGACCAGCCCGCCGAGCCTCGGCAGGTCCGCGAGGTCGGCCACCTCCACGCCGTACCCGAATGGCCCCGAGGCGGCGATCACCGGGTTCGCCAGGAGGAGCCCGCGGCCGAGGTCCACGGCCAGGTCCACGGGACGGCCGCCCAGGGCGTCGAGCGATGGGCCGCCGGGGTGGGACGTGGCCGCCGCGGGGCGCGGCGCGGGGGCGCGCCGCGGCGCGGTGGCCGGCCCGCCGGCGGTGTCGCCCGGGCGAACCGGCGCCGGGGGCCTGGACCTGGCGACGGGCGTGATCGCGGGCTGGATCCGCCGAACCGTGGGCGTGCGCTTCGAGTTCGCCGCGACGCCCTTGCGCCTGGCCCTCACGCCCGGCCCCCCGTCGGCTCTGCGACGTCGCGGGCCAGCTCGCGCAGCCAGGCGAGGGACGTCAGCAGCACGAACGCCATGATCCCGATCAGGGTCGCCCACTCGAGGATCGGCGCGATCCAGAGCGCCGGTCGCCCCACGATGGGACCCGACGACGCCATCCGCTCGCGGGAGAACGCGTCCGCCTGCAGCGAGGCCATGAAGGCGACGAACGCGACGGCCGACAGCGCGCCGACGCCCGCCAGCCAGGCAGGGTGGCGGGGCTCCCGGTGCCGGAGGAAGGCCACCGACGCGAGGGTCACGAAGACCCAGCCGAGGCCGAAGAACACGGACGCGGCCGCCACGTGCCGGGCGCCGAAGTTCATGGGGTAGACGCCGACGAAGATGCCGCCGATCCCGGCAACCACGCCGACCGGCCCGAACACCCAGCGCAGCCGCGACGGGCTGGTCATCGCCAGGCCGGCCACGAACAGGCTGAAGGCGGCGCCGCTGAGCATCAGGCCAAGGTTGAACAGGCCCTCGCCGGCCGACACCCCCAGCTGGCCGAGCTCGCTGATCCAGTGGTTGAGCGGGTTGTAGGGCTCCCCGGCGGTCCCGGTGTAGACGATGGCGGGGACCACGCAGGCAACGGCCAGGATCGCGAACGCGAGCAGCCCGGCCGAGGCAGCCATCCACTCGGGCGCGTGGCGGAGACCCTCGCCCGGCTCGTGCGGCTCGCCCGTCACGACGCCCGCTCCCAGTCGATCTCGTCGGCGGCGAAGGCCGGCCCCTCACGGCACACGCGAAGCTGCCCGCTGGCGCCGGCGACCACGCAGCCGAGGCAGGTCCCCGCCGCACAGCCGATCCCCTGGCCCAGCACCACCTGCAGCCACGCCTTGCGACGCGCCTCGGGGGAGCCGGGCTGGATCGGGCGGCCGCCGCCCCGCTTGCGGCCGAGCGTGGCCACGCCTAGCCGCGTCTTCCGCCCCGTGGCGAGGGCGGCCAACTCGCCGAGACGCGAGGCCGGCGCCGCCGCGAACGCCTGGTCGGCCCAGGCCTCGTAGCCGAGCACCAGGTCGAGCAGGCTGCCCCGGTGCCCGAGCGAGCCGTCCTCGGTCGCGACGACGTACTCCACCTCGTCGGGGAGAAGGCTCGAGGGGTAGACCGAGGCCGCGGTGGCGGCGCCGTGGAGCAGGACCACCGAGCGCCCGCCGCGGACGGCCTCGTCGATCAGGAGACGGAGCGCGGCGATCGCGGGTCCCTCCGCCATGAGCAGCAGGTGCCGCGACCGGGAGTCCACCTCGAGCGGCCGCCCGACCGGCCCGAGGAGGTCCGCGGGATCGCCGGGCCGGAGGGAAGCGGCCCAGGCTGGGGGCGAGCTGCCGGTTGGGCCGGCGCGGCCCGCGGCCTGGATCGTGAGCGTGCCCGACGACAGGTCCGTCGTGGCGATGGGGAACGGGCGCCGCAGGGGCATCCCGCCCGGCTCCACGGTGCGGACGTGCACGGCCTGGCCGGCCCGCGCCCCGGCCGCGATCGCGGGCGCGTGCCAGGCCAGCAGCCACTGGCCGGGGCCGATCTCCCGTTGCTCGACGAGCTCGGCCCCGAGCGGGCGCACGGCAGGGGCGGGCGGGCGGGGGCTAGGCCTGTTCGTCGTCCTCGCCGTCGTCGTCCTCGCCGTCGTCGTCGGCCGCTTCGGGCGCGACCGACGGGAAGGCCTCGGCGAGCGCGTCGGCGAGGTCGCCGAAGATATCGGTGGGGTCGTAGAACTCCACGATGTCGTCCGGGGCGGTGAGCTCGCGCCACTCCCCGTCCGCGTCCTCGGGGACCACCTCGGCGCGGAACCGGCCCGACGATCCGAGCACCAGCCGCTCGTCCTCGTCATCCACGATCATGAGGTCCCCGACGAGGCCCGCCAGCTTCCCGACGGCCTCCTCGAACTGCTCCAGGATCGTCGCCTCGTTCCGCTGGCTCTTCTCCTGGAAGTCGAGGGCGAGGTTGTACAGGGCGGCCGCGGCCGCCTCCTCGGTGTCGGCCTCGAGCACCGGCGCCCGGCCGGCGGCCCACGAGTCGGCAGCGCCGGCGTAGCCGTCGTCAGCGTCCGCGTCGAGCGAGAACGTCTCCTCGGGCGCGATGCCCGCGGTGGCCAGCATGTCGCCGGCGGCGGTCGGCTCGGGGGCGAACCCGGCGGCCTCGCGCGCGGCCTCGGCAAAGGCGCTGTAGATCTCGGCCGGGTTGTAGAGCTCGATCAGCTCCGAGACGGCGTCCACCACCTCGGTCTCGGACACCCACTCGCCCGTGTCCGGGTCCTCGTACCGGCTCCGCACGCGGAACGTGCCGTCCGGGGCAATCGAGAGGTAGTCCGGGTCCTCGTCGATCAGCGTCAGGCCGCCCAGGTCCTTGATCCGGGCCGCGTTGCGCTCCAGGAACTTGCGCAGCTGGTCCGTCGCCTCGACCAGGAAGGCCGTCCGCTCGAGGGCGGCGTCGTTGGCGAGGGCGCTCAGCGTGTCGTTGCGGCTCACGTCCATCGTTCCGCCTCCTCTACCCGTGGTACTCGAGATCCGGTCCGAGACGCTCTCGGAGGAACATCGAGTGGTGCCGCTCGAACATCCACTCCCCGGCCCGGTGCCCCAGCGCGCGGGTGGCCTCGTCAGCCTCCAGCTTGTCCAGGGTCCCGTAGTCGGGCAGGTCGAACATGATGACGTTGTCGAAGTCCCAGCCGTGCGCCACGTTGTACCAGCCCAGGAACCGGATCCCGAACTTCTGCTCGTACTCCTTCACCTGGCGCGGGAACAGCGTCTTCATGAAGAACTTGAAGAACGGGTCGCGGCCGCGACGGACGGAGAAGTACGTGGCGAGGACGGGCACGAAGCTCAGCGAGCCTCCGTAAGCTGACTTGAACCGCGCCTATTGTGGCACGGCCGGGACGTCGCACCGCGCGATCCCCGGAGCCCGGCGCGCGGCGCCGATCGGACCCCGTACCATTCGGCTCGATGGACGACCCGACCGAGCGCCTCGACCCCCTCGCGCCCTTCCGCTGGCACCCGGAACCCGAGCTGATCGGGCTTCGTGACGCCGCCACCTCGCGGGATGCGCTGCGGCGCGTCGGCGAGGCCACGTGGGAGGCCTCGCTCGACTGGCTGTACGACGAGGCGCTGGTCCGGGGCATGGGTCTGCCCAACGACTACGCGGCCCTGCGGCGCGCGTATTTCGGCGAGGCGGGCGGGCCTGCGCCCGCCCCGAGGGATCCCGTCACCCTCGACGCGGTCCTCGCCGAGTTCCGGGAGCGGATCGCGCCGCACACCCTTAGCTCGTACCACCCGCGCTCGCTGTCCTACTTCACGCCCCCGCCGCTGGTGGCCTCGATCGCGGGCGAGGTCCTCGCGCAGTGGACCAACCAGGGGATCGACGTCTGGCACGCCGGCCCCGCTGGCGCGTTCGTGGAGGAGGAGGTCGTGCGCTGGCTGTGCGACCTCGTGGGCTACGGCCCGGGCAGCTTCGGCCTGTGCACCTCGGGCGGGGTCATGGCCAACTTCATCGCGATGGCGCTGGTGCGCGACGTCCACCTCCGGCGGCTCGCCGGGCTGCCCCGCCCGCCGCGCGGGTCGGCGCTCGAGGGCGTTCGCGTGTACACCGGCGACCAGACCCACTTCTCGATCGCCCGCGCGCTCGACGAGCTGGGCTTCCCGCCCGAGACCCTGGTTGCCCTGCCCACTGACGAGGCGTTCCGCCTCCACCCCGAGCCCGTGGCCGCGGCCATCGCGGCGGACCGGGCACGCGGGCTGCGTCCGGTGGCGGTGTGCGCGGTGGCCGGATCCACCAACACCGGGTCGGTGGACCTGGTCCCCGAGCTGGCCGAGGTCGCCCGGCGCGAGGGCCTGTGGTACCACGTTGACGCGGCCTACGGCGGGGCGGCCCGTCTCTCGGCCCGCGACGCGGCGCGCGTGCCCGGCCTCGAGCTCGCGGACTCGGTGACCGTGGACCCGCACAAGTGGTTCTTCCAGGCGTACGACCTCGGCGCCCTGGTGGTCCGCGATGGCGAGCACCTGCGCCAGACGTTCGCCCGCTCCCCCGAGTACTACCGCGGTGGCGAGGGGTCGCCCGATGCGGCGGGGCGCGCGTCCACGCCGGAGCAGGTCGACCCCGACGCGCACGATTCGCACGCCGGGCAGCTCAACTTCTACAAGCTCGGTTTCGAGGGCACGCGCCGCTTCCGGGCGCTGAAGCTGTGGGCCAGCTGGAAGCACCTTGGCACGTCGGGGCTGGGGCGCCTCGTGGCGCTGAACGACGACGTGGCCGCCCACCTCGCACGGCGCTGCGCCGAGTCCGACGACCTCGAGGCGGTGCCCGCGGTGCCGGACCTGTCGGTGGTCTGCTTCCGGCACCTGCCCGGCGGGGCCGCGGCCGCCGCCGCGATGGACCCGCTCGAGCTGGACGCCCACCAGGACCGCCTGTGCGCCGCGCTCGAGGCGGACGGCGATGGCTGGCTGTCCACGACCACGCTTCGGGGCCGCGCCTACCTGCGCGCCGGCATCGTCAACTACCTCACCACCGAGGCCGACATCGATCGGCTCCTCGCCACGCTGCGCCGGCTGGCGGCGGGTCTCTAGCGGCGGCTCGGCGCGGGGTCAGCGGCGCGGCGGGCCGCGCGGGGCC
>JAKAMV010000827.1 GCA_021812735.1 Chloroflexota bacterium
GCACGGCCGCCCAGCCCGTGATCCCCGGGCGCATCGTGTGGCGCAGTCGCTCTCGCTCGGTGTAATGCGGGAGGTACTCGGTGAGCAGCGGACGCGGCCCGACGAGGCTCATCTCGCCCTTCAGCACGTTCCACAGTTCCGGCAGCTCGTCGAGGCTTGTCGAGCGAAGGAACCGCCCGAGACGGGTCACGCGTGCAGCATCAGAGATGTACCACGGCTCCCCCTTTGCGGGCGGGCGCATGGTTCGAAACTTGGCGACCGTGATCGGGCGCTCATCCTTGCCAGGACGTTCCTGGCGGAAGAGGACTGGGAAGCCCATCGTGGCGCCGATCGCCACCGCCGTCCAGCCGAGGACCGGGCTGAAGACGACGAGGCCGGCGGCGGCACCGGCGATATCGACGATCCGCTTCACGGCGAGGCCGGCCCGTCGACCGCGGCCAACGCCACCGGGTCTGGACTTATTCCGAGCCCGCGCGCCACTGCCGCCGGGCGCGCGCCTGCGGCCAGACGCGTGCCTGCGGCGCATCCGCGCGCGAGACGTCGTCTCGGCGACGATTGTCGCTGGCAGGCGGCGGATGCAGCCAAGCGCATAGGCGTACCACCGACCGCCGTAGGGCACGTAGCAGCGGACATGCCAGCCGTCGTCGGCCAGTCGCTGGGCGAGGTCGGGCCGGACGCCGAGCAGAAGCTGGAACTCGATCTCGCCGCCGTCGCGGCCAGCGGATGCGACCGCTCGTTGGGCGACCTCGATCGCTCGCTCGTCGTGTGTGGCGATCGCCGGTCCCACCCCATCGCGGACGAGCATCTCGATGTCGGCGAAGAAGGCCTTGTCGGACTCATCCCTGGTCGCGAAGACCACGGTCGGCGACTCCCAGTAGCCGCCGCGCACAAGGCGGATGCGCGCGCCTGATGCGGCCAGCCGGGCCAAGTCGTCGCGCCGCTGGCGCAGGTACGACTGCACCACGATCCCGACGTGCTCGTTGCCGTAGCGGGAGCGCGCCTCGTCGAACAACTTGAGGGTGGCCTCGACATAGGCCGACTCCTCCATGTCGATGCGCACGAAGACACCACCCTGGACGGCCGCGTCGAGGATCCGGTGGAGCTCGTGCCGGCACACGTCGATATCGACGTCCAGCCCGATCAGCGTGAGCTTGAGCGAGATGTGGGCCTGTGCGCCTCCTCCCGCGATGCGCTCGATCGCGGTCAACACCTCGTCCGCAGCCGCCACGGCCTCCTGCTCGGACCTGATGTGCGTCCCCACCAGATTGAGCGTGGCGTCGATGCCGCGTGCTCTCAGCGACCTCGCGGCTGTCAGCCCGGCGTCAAGGTCCTCTCCGGCGACGAAACGCCAGGCGAGGCCCCGCACGAATGGCGTGCTCATCGCCGCCTTCCTTATGGTCGAGTTGCGGGCGACAGCGCCGAGCACGGAGCGGAGCGAGCTCGGCCCCGTCTCGTGGGCGACCGGCGGCTCGGTCATGCGACGGCCTCGCGCAGCGCCTCCGCTACGCGGCGGACGTCCTGATCCGCGAGCCGGCTCGAGAACGGAAGAGCCAGCGTCGACGCGGCGACGCGCTCGGTCACCGGGAAGTCGCCCTCCTTGTACCCGAACATCGACCGGAAGTAGGGCTGAAGATGCAGTGGCGAGAAGTAGGGCCGGGCCGGCACGCCGCGCTCCGCCAGCCGCGTGAGAGCGCGGTCGCGGTCGATCCCAGCGGCCAGGCGCACCACGTAGACGAACCAGTCGACCATCTCGCCCGGCCCGGCCTTCGGCAGCCGGACCCAGTCCTCGCCCGCGAGCTCGCGCTCGTAGGCGGCGACCACGCGCGCGCGCGCGCTCCGCAGTTCCTCGATGCGCTCCGCCTGAGCGACTCCGAGCGCCGCCGACATCTCGTCGAGCCGGTAGTTGTACCCGAGCCGCACGTGCCGCAGCCAGGTCCCGTCGGTGTCGCGGCCTTGATTGCGGAGGCTGCGCATGATGTCGGCGAGACCCGGGTCGTCGGTGACCACCAGCCCGCCCTCGCCGGTCGTGATCTGTTTGTTGGGGTAGAAGGCGAAGACAGCGATGTCGCCGAAGCTGCCGAGCGGACGGCCGTTGACGGACGAGCCCAGGCCCTCGCACGCGTCCTCGACGGTGTGCCACCCGCGACCGCGCGCCATGGTCTCGATCGACTCGATCCGGCAGGGGCGCCCGAACACATGAACAGGCAGGATGGCCCTGGTCGCCCCCGTGGCGGCGGCCGTGATCAGCTCGGGGTTGAGCCCCAGGCTGTCCTCCTCGATGTCGACGAACTTGGGCACTGCCCCCTCGTAGAGGATGCAGTTGGCGGATGCGACGAAGCTGAACGGCGTGGTGATGACCTCGTCGCCCGGGCCGATCCCGAGTGCCCGAACCGCCATGTGCAGGCCCGCCGTCCCGCTGGAGCAGGCGATGCCATAGGCGCGACCGGACAGCGCGGCGACGGCGGATTCGAAGCGTTGGGCGTAGGGCCCGAGTGCCAGCACATCGCTGCGCAGGACATCGAGGACGAGCTCGACCTCGCGGTCGCTGATGTCGGGCCGGGCGAGCGGGACCGGCGCCTGCGGCCGCTGTGCGTCGGACGTCATCGAACTCTCAGTGGATCCGGGCGGGGAGTGGTTCCAAGTGGCTGCACCGTATCACGATCGTCGGAGGCCGGAAGCGGGCACGGCGACCGCTATGGGCGTGCGTTACGCTTCCCTCCGCTGCCCTCTTTCACGCGACGGACTGTGTTCCACGAGGTGGGGTTTGGACCTCCGGGTTGTCGAGCCGCGGACCGCACCACGACGTCGGACCGCTGCCGCGTCGGACCCTGGACTCCGGCCTGGGCGTCGTCAGGCTGAGGTTCTCGTGCCCATGGCACCCGTCTGGCACTGCAGGGTGCTCTGACCATGAAGCCGGGCGATGCACGATTGGAGCTGAGCGCCGAACTCGTTGGCGCGGATGACCGGCGATGGGCCGAGTTCCTCGAGGCAGCCGACCACGACTTCTACCATTTGCCCGACTACGTGGCGCTGTGCGCGGAGCAGGTGGGCGGCTCCGCAGCGTCATTGCTGGTGCACGGTGGCTCGGGGACGCTGCTGCTGCCCGTCATCCTGCGCGAGATCCCGCTGGGCGGGCGCGACGCCATCTCGCCCTACGGGTACCCGGGGCCGCTCGTCCACGGCGGGGGAGGCGCAGCGTTCACCGCTGCGGCACTCCGAGTCGGCATCGACGTGCTCCGGGACGCGGGCCTCGTGTCGCTGTTCGTTCGCTACCACCCGCTCCTGAACGACGCACCACCCAGCGACGTAGGCACGGCCGTCCGCCACGGCGACACGGTCTGCGTTGACCTGTCCCTGCCCGAGGACGTCCAGTGGCGTCAAACGCGCGAGAACCACCGGCGGGACATAAGACGGGCACTCGAAAGAGGGTATACAGCCCGAATCGACAACGAGCGGGCCAGCTTCGAGGTGTTTCAACGGCTCTATGCCGACACGATGGAGCGTCGGCATGCCACAGCCTTCTACCGATTCGGCGAGCGCTACTTCGACGGACTCTATCGAGCGCTGGGCGACAGGATCCACCTCGCCGTCGCCGAGCGAGAGGGCGTGGTGGTGTCTGCCGCCCTGTTCGTCGAGACAAACGGCATCGTCCAATACCACCTCTCCGGCAACGACGGCAGCGACACGAGCGCCCTTCCCACCAAGGTCCTGATGGACCACGCGCGCCGCTGGGCGAAGGCCCGCGGAAACCGCTGGCTCAGTCTCGGCGGAGGGGTGGGTGCCAGTGACGATTCGCTGCTGAGGTTCAAGCGCGGCTTCTCGGCGCTCGCGCGCCCGTTCTGGACGCAGCGCATCGTCATGGATGAGCGCGCCTACAGCGAGCTGGTGGCGATGCGGGGCCCCTCCCTCGACCCCGACGTCCGGGATGGCTTCTTCCCCCTTTACCGAATTGAGTCGTCGGCCAGCGAGACTGAGGACGAACTGATCGAGTCCACGACCCCCGACGGACTTGAACCGTGAGCTTCCTCGGGATCTCCCCGTCCCGGGCATGCGCGATCGTGGACGCGGCGACCGGAGAGAGGCTGACGTACGCTGA
>JAKAMV010000089.1 GCA_021812735.1 Chloroflexota bacterium
GCCGGGCGCCGCCGGCGGCGGACTGCTGCCGGGCCGCGTGACGGGCTCTGGCGTCCATGGCCGCAGGGAGGCCAGGCTGCCCATCAGGAGCGTCGCGCTGGGGTCCGTGATGTCCGCCGGTACCGCTGCCGAGCGCGGGTCCGCTGCGACGAGGGCGATGATGGAGGTGGGCGGCCCGGCCTGGGACACCGAGATCCAGACCGTCACGCCGGCCCGCTGGTAGGCGGTCCACGCCCCGGACCGCTGGACGGGCTGGTAGCCGGCACGGCGCAGGGATGCGTCGTAGGCGGACTGCTCCTGGGCCGGGTACTGCGGCGAGGTGAAGGCGTAGAAGCGGGCGTTGCCGTCCATCCCCGGCCCCTCGGCCCCGACAACCACGGTTGCGCCGGGCGGGACGGGGAGGTCGGCGAGGACGTTCGCGGCCGCGGAGGCATTCGGCCCGGGCGAGCCCGCGCATGCGGCAGCCGATCCGGCGAATGCAAGGAGGGCGAGGGCAGCCGCAAGCCGACCTGCGCGGTGCGGGGCGCGGCGGGCTGGCATGTCAGCGTCTCCCTGCGCACGCCAAGGCGCAGTTCCGGGCAGGGGCCGACAGTGGGTCCTCGCGCTGCGGCCGTCTGGCACGGGCGGCGCGCAACCGCACAGACCCGGTCCGCGCCACAGCCCCCGCTTCGACGCGTGCCAGTGCAAGGATAGTCCACCTCGCCGGGGTCCCTACAATCGGACCTATGTCCACCCAATCGCTCCAATCGCGCCATGAGGCGTGGATCATCGACGCCGTCCGAACTCCGATCGGGCGGTATGGCGGCGCGCTGGCGGCCGTCCGCCCCGACGACCTGGCGGCGGCGGTCATCCGCGCGATCGTCGATCGCAGCGGGCTCGACGGGTCACTCGTCGAGGACGTCGTCCTCGGCTGCGCCAACCAGGCGGGCGAGGACAATCGCAACGTCGCGCGCATGGCGCTGCTGCTGGCAGGCCTGCCCGTCGAGGTCGCCGGGCTCACCGTCAACCGGCTCTGCGGATCGGGGCTCCAGGCGGTCAACACTGCCGCCCACGCCATCGGTGCGGGCGACGGGGAGGTGTTCATCGCGGGCGGGGTGGAGTCGATGACGCGCTCGCCGTACGTGATGCTCAAGCCCGAGGGCGCCTACGACCGCGGGCCGCGCGCGATGGAGGACACGACCCTCGGATGGCGGTTCGTGAACCCCCGGATGCAGGGGCTGTACCCGCCCATCTCGCTGGGCGAGACCGCGGAGCGGGTCGCCGAGGAGTACGGCGTGTCGCGCGAGCGGCAGGACGCATTCGCCCTCGAGAGCCAGCGACGCGCCGCGGCGGCGATCGAGACCGGCCGCTTCGCCGACCAGCTCATCCCCGTCGAGGTGCCGAGCAGGAAGGGCGCTGTAACCCTCGTCGAGGGCGACGAGCACCCGCGCGCCACCTCCCTCGAGGCGCTCGCGGCCCTGCGGCCGGCGTTCGTCAAGGGCGGGACGGTGACCGCGGGCAACAGCTCGGGCATCAACGACGGCGCGTCCGCTCTGCTCCTCGTGGAAGCGGCGCGGGCGAGGACGCTTGGCCTCAAGCCGATGGCCCGGGTGGTCTCGACCGCGGTGGCCGGGGTGCACCCGGATGTGATGGGCATGGGCCCGGTGCCGGCCGTGCGCAAGGCGCTGGGGCGGGCGGGCCTCGCGGTGGCGGATCTCGACGTGATCGAGATCAACGAGGCGTTCGCCAGCCAGTCGGTCGCGTGCGCCGACGAGCTCGGCCTCGACCTCGCGAAGGTCAACCCGAATGGCGGCGCGATCGCGCTCGGGCATCCGCTGGGGGCCTCAGGGGCGCGGCTGATGACGATGCTCGTCCACGAGCTGCGGCGCGCGAACGGCCGTTTCGGCATCGCGACGATGTGCATCGGCGTGGGGCAGGGGATCGCGACCGTCGTGGAGCGGGTGGAGGGGTAGAGACCGGGCGTGCCCCTCGGAGGCTCGCGCCGGCGTGCCCTTCTTACTGTCATACCGCGCCCAGGTGAGCGCGGCGCCGGTCGCGGCCAGGCGCCCCGCATCGACGCGGGGCCCCTCCCTTCTGCAATACCGAAGCTGCCGGTGGTATGCGCCGCGATCAGGCCGTAGCACCGGCCAAGGCGGTATTCGGGACTCCGATGAGCGTGGACCTCCCGCCAAACGGGCCGCAGCACCGCCCACGCCGGTACAGCGGGTCTCCGGGCATCGCCGGGCGCCGGCGGGCGCTCCCCGGCGACTGAGCGCAGGCCGACTGCCCTCCCCCCCCGCCGACGGCCTGAGGAGATTCACCCCGAATTTCGTCGCGGGCAGTGGACGAAATCAATTGCTGTGCGTACGATCCTCGAGTCTCGGACCGGGCGGTCCCGGACCCGCGACCCGAAGGAGTACCCGCCGTGATCGACGCCCAGCCCTCGATCGTCTCCTTGACTGACGCCGCCGCCCACAGGCTGCGCGAGCTGACCAAGGAAGAGACGAGCCCCGCCATCGGCCTGCGCGTGTACGTCTACTCCGGGGGCTGCTCGGGCTACCGCTACGGGATGATGCTGGAGGACCAGCCCACCGCCGACGACAGCGTCCTCGAGGCGAACGGCGTCCGAGTCTACGTGGACAGCAGCAGCGTCCCGCTCCTGGTCGGCTCGTCCATCGACTACGTGGACACCCTCATGGGCGCGGGCTTCACGGTCGCGAACCCCAACGCCGTCTCCGGCTGCGGCTGCGGCTCCTCCTTCCGCACCGCCGACGACGCCGGCACGCCGCGCGCATGCTCCCACTGACCGCCTGACGGTCGCGCCACCAGCCCGCTGCGCAGCCGCTGCGCCGATCTCGAGCCGCCGGCCGCCGGCGGCTCGCTCGAATCCAGCGCCCCGAGCGCTCGCGCGATTCGGGTGCTCGGTCCTACCCTCGTCCCGTGCGTCTCCCCCTGTTTCCCCTCCACGCGGTCCTCGCGCCCGGCATCGCACTGCCGCTGCACGTGTTCGAGGAGCGATACCGGCTGATGGTTCGTCGCTGCCTCGACACGTCCTCGCCGTTCGGTGTCGTGCTGATCCGCGAGGGCTCCGAGGTGGCGCCCAGGGCCGGCGGGGGCGCGGACCTGGCGATCGCGGGCGTGGGCACGTTTGCCGAGATCCGCGAGGCCAGCAAGTTCGCGGACGGCCGCTGGAGCCTGCTGGTGGTGGGCGCCGGCCGGTTCACCGTGCTCGAGATTGACGCTGCGGCGGAGCCGTACCTCGTGGCGGAGGTCGAGCCGCTGCCCGACGAGGTGGGGGATCCCGACACGGCAGCGCTCCTGGTCGAGCAGGTGGGCGCGCGGTTCATCGAGTACCTCCGCGAGCTCCAGCCCCGGGACGGCGAGCTGGGCCTGCCCGTCGACGTCCGGGTCGAGGTCGAGGTGGATGACGAACCGGTCGAGGAGGTGGGCGCCGACGCGGAGGTGGACGGCGGCCGCGAGCCCAGCCTCGAGTCGCTCCGCGTGCCCGAGGATCCGTCCCCGCTGTCGTTCCTGCTGACCGGCATCGTGCAGGTGGAGCTTGACCGCAAGCAGGCGCTGCTTGAGGCGCCCACGGCCGAGGACCGCCTGCGGGATCTCGACGACCTGCTGCGGCGCGAGCTCGACCTGCTCCACCAGCGGCTCGGCCTCTACGTGCCAGACCGCGGCAACCTTGGCGACCGGCTGAACTGACTGGCGGCGGCGGAGCGTGGCGAGCCCGCCGCCACGCCCCTCCTCACGCCGTGGCGGGCTTCGTCTCGCCGCGACTCCTCGCGCCCACGCTGATCGCCACGACCACGAGCGCGCCCACGATGAGCCAGACACCCAGCGCCGCCGCGTCCACCGCCACCGGCGAGCTGGGGCTCTCGATGGCGGCCCGGACCGCGTCGACCGCCCAGGACGTCGGCAGGAAGGGCCGGGCGAACGCGAGCGGGCCGGGCAGCGCCTCGACGCCGAACGGGTAGCCCGAGGCCGCGATGCCGAGGCCGGTCAGCAGCAGGCCCGCCACCCAGCCCCGGACCCCGAAGGCGGCCACGAGGGCGCCCAGGACGGTCGAGAAGGCGACGGCGGCCAGCAGGCTGACGCCCAGGAGCAGGGGCAGGCGAGCCGCGTCGAGTCCCACCCCCAGGCGGACTCCCGCCACCATCAGCGCGGCAGCGACGACGCCCACGCCTGCGGCCAGCGCCACCGCTCCCGCCGGCCCAGCCCACCACCGCCGCCGGTCGCGACCCAGCGCGGGTACCGCGAGCAGCGCGGCGAGGGCGCCGAGCCAGAGAGCGACGGCCATCGCCAGCGGCGCGATGCCGGGGGCGACTCCCGCCGTGGACGCGGTCTCCACCGACACCGGGTCGGCGACGCGGGCGGCCACCTGTGTGCGGTCCGCCGTGCCGTCGACGGGCATCGATCCCGCCGCGGACGTGAGCGCGCTGGAGACCGTGGCCGCGTCGCCCGAGAGCGACTTGCCGTCGGCGGCCAGCTGGCCGGTCTCGGCCTGGACGATCCTCGCCCCGTCGAGCGCCTGGTTGACCGCGTCGGAGAGCTGGCCGGCGCTGCCGGCGGCGGTCTTCGTCCCGGACGCGATCTGGGCGGCACCGCCGGCCGTCTGCTCGGCGCCCGAGGCGAGCTTGTCGGCCGCCGACGCGAGCGCCGTCATGCCGTTCGAGAGCGAGGACGCCCCGGACGACAGGTCCGACGCACCCGAGGAGAGCTGGCCAACGCCGTCCGCCAGTTGGGGCATGCCGGCCGCCAGCTGCTGTGTGCCGCCGGCCAGCTGCGACGCGCCGCTGGAGAGCTGGGCGACGCCCGCGGCGAGGCTCGTGGCGCCGGCTGCAGACTGCGCGATGCCGGACTGGATGGCCGGACCGCTGGCCACCAGCGGCGAGAGGCCTGCGTGCAGCTGCGACGCGCCGGTGCTGGCGGCGGCTGCGCCGCTGGCGACGCTGGCCGCCGCCGCGTCCGCGGCGCTCGCCCCGGCAGCCAGGGTCGCGGCTGAGGTGCGGAGCGTCGATGAGCCTGCGGCGAGGGTCGTGAGCGCCCCGCAGACAGCGGGCCCGCCGCCCTGGGCGACGCAGGTCGCGGCGATCCCGTCAAGCGTGCCGCTATAGGCATCAACGCCCGACGAGAGGCCGGCGGCGCCCGACGACACGCCGGCCGACGCCGCTGCCGCCTGGCCGGCGCCGGCGGCGAGGTCGTGCGCGCCCATGGCGAGGCTGGCCATCGCGGCGTCGAGGGCCTGGACCTGGCCGCCGAGGCCGTCCGTGCTCGCGGCCAGCGTCTGCAGGCCCGACGCGAGCGAGTCCGCCCCGGCCGCCGACTGCGACGCGCCCTGGGCGAGGGCGGACGCCCCGACCGCCAGCTGGGACACCTGGTCCGGCAGGCCCTGGGTCTGGCCGTTGAGCTTGTCGAGGCCGTCGGACAGCGACGACGCGCCCCCCGCGAGCGACGACGCGCCGCTGGCGGTCCGGTGGACGCCTGACGCGAGCGACGACGCGCCTGAGGAGAGCTGTTCCGCGCCGCCCGCCAGCGAGGCCGTGCCGCTGGCGAGCTGCTGGGCACCGCTGATCGACGAGGATGCGCCCGACGCCATCTGGCCGAGGCCTGTCACGAGCTGGCCCGACACCGAGCTGACGCCGCTCGCGTTGTCGGCGAGCGTGCTGGCGTTCGACGCGACGTCCTTCGCCGAGGCCGCGGACGACGTCACCCTGGCCTGGGCGGTGGACACCGCGAGCAGCACGTCCTCCACGTAGGATGCCGTCGCGTCGCGGGTGGCGGCCGCGGTGATGGCATCGCTCACGGACCTCGCGACGGCCGTGGCCACGTTGCCGCCGCCAGGGCCCGTCTGGAGCTGGAGCGTCGCCGACGGCGTGTTGCCGGACGTGCCGGCGCGAATCTCCGCGATGGTGCGCGAGAAGTCGGCTGGGATGGTCAGCACCGCGGCGTAGCTCCCCGACGCGAGGCCGTCGGCGGCGGCCTGCGCGTCCGTCGCGGTCCACGCCACGGACGACTCCGCTGACCCGCCGGCGCCGGGACCGCTGGCGCCGTTCGCAACCAGCCCGTCGCCGACCTCCTTGCCCAGGGCGAGGGTCTGCGCCGTGCCGTCGCCGGCGGTGACCGTGGCGCCCTGGTCCCGGTTGACCACCGCGGCCTGGACCGTCACCGCCCCCGCCCGCGGCTGCCAGGCCCACATGACGAGGCCGGCCAGGGTCACCGGGACCAGCACCGCGAGCCCCAGCGCCACAGCGGCGCGGACCGGCGAGCGGCGCCGCCCGGTGGCCGCCGGGCGACCCAGGCCGGGCTCGGCTCCGGTCAGCGCCTCGGCGCCCGCGTCGGCCGTCGCCGCAGCGAGCGCGGTGTCGCCCAGGCCCGGCTCGCCGGCCGCCGTCGCGGCTGCGGGCACCAGTGACCCCAGGCGGGTCCCGGACGGCCACCACGCGCGCTCGCCCGCCAGGGTCGTGATGGCCGGCACGAGGACGGAGCGGACGACGAACGTGTCGATGAGCACGCCGATCGCCACGGCGACGCCCACCTGGAACAGGACGACCAGCGGCGCGGTGGCCATCGAGCCGAACGTGCCGGCCAGGATCAGGCCCGCCGACGTGATCACCGCGCCGGTGCGGCCCGACGCGATCCGGATGCCGTCGTGGATCGGCCGGGTCTCACTCTCCTCTCGGACTCGGCTCATCAGGAAGATGTTGTAGTCGGAGCCCAGCGCTACCAGCAGCACGAACACCATCAGCGGCAGGTAGAAGCTGATGCCGGCGTGGTGGAGGACGTCCTGGAACAGGAACGCGGACAGGCCCACTGCGGACAGGTAGGACAGCAGCACCGTGCCCACCAGGTACAGCGGCGCCACGATCGCGCGGAGCAGGAGCATCAGGACCAGGAAGATCCCGATCACGGTGATGATGCCGACCCGCGTGAAGTCGCTGGACAGCACGGTCTGGACGTCGGCGAACTGCGCGGTGGGCCCCCCGAGGTAGGCCGTCGAGCCCGGACCGAACGACGGCGCGGCGGCCGCCAGTGCGGTCTGGGCATTGCGGATCGTGGTGAACGCCGCCTCCGAGTACGGGTCGTCGGTCGTGACGACGTAGAACCTGGTGGCGCTGTGGTCGCGGGACACGAACGCGTTGACGGCGTCGGTGAGCTGCTGGGCGTTGTCGCCGCCGAGGCCCGCTGGGACGAAGATGTCGTCCGGGCGCGCCGCGAACACCGAGGCCAGGCCGTGGAACGCCGTGGGGATCGCCGCGAACGTCGTCTTCGCCTCGGTCTTGAGCTCGAGCGCGGACGGCGTGCCCGAGAGGCTCTGCGGGGTCAGCCGGGCATCGGGCCGGCTGTCGAAGTGGACCGCCAGCTGGTTCATGGCGCTGGCCGTGCTCACCGCGGCGGACGCCGTCGGCTTGGAGGCCAGCGAGGCCGCCGCCGTGACGGCGTCCCGGTAGGCGGTGAGCGGGCGGACCTCGGGATACGCCGCCGCCAGCTCGACCAGGTACTGGGACATCAGCGAGCTGTCGCTGCTGCCGCCGCCCGCTGCCGAGGCCGGGGCCGTGAGGGCCGCCGCGAGCGTGCGCAGCTGCGTGGCCACGACGCTCTGCCGCTTGACGCGCGCCACCAGGTCCAGCGCGTTGGTGATCGAGAGGCGGGCGGCGCGGTACTCGGCGCGGCCGGCCACGTCCGGGTAGGCGGCGCCCAGCGCCCCCACGTAGTTGAGCGCCTGGTCCAGGCCGTCGGTCAGCTTCGGGTCGAGCAGCGAGCTGCTCGACCCGCTCGCGGCGGCCGCGGACGACGACGATGAGGAGCCGGCGGTGAACGCGTCGCCGATGGTCCCGAGCTGGATCGACGGGCGGAAGCCGTCGGGCACCTTGCCGTTGCCGTCGGGCGTCACCAGGCTGGTCACCGACGACACGCCTGCGCTGTGCTGGAGGTTGAGCACGGTGTCGCGCAGGCGGGACAGGTCGGCAGGCGCGAGCATGTCGCCCCAGCCGGTGGCGATGAGGCCCGTGGACTGGACCAGCTTGCCCTTGCCCAGGTGCGCCGCGATGACGTCGAAGCCCTCGCGGGCGTCGGAGCTGGGCGGCAGCTCGGCCAGCGTGTCGAAGTTGGTCCTCATCTGCGGCACGTACATCGCCGGCAGCCCCAGGGCCGCTACCAGCGCGACCGCGACCAGGCCCGGATGCCGTGACACGGCCGCGGCCAGCCGGGCGAAGAAGCCGTCGGGCTCGCCCTCGTGGGCGGGCCGCGTGTGGAGCGGCCAGAACAGGTAGTGGCCGAAGATGCCGAGCAGCGCGGGCGCGAGGGTCAGGCCGGCGATCAGGGTCACCGCGATGGCGACTGCGAGTGCTGGCCCGGTGCTCTTGATCATCTCGAAGTCGCCGAACGCCATCGCGCCCAGGCCCACGATCACCGTGGCCGCGGAGGCGGAGATCACCGCCCCGATGCGCCGCACCGTGTCGCGCGAGGCGTCGTGCCAGTCCGTCCCCCCGCTGACCTCCTCGCGGAAGCGGCTGATCAGGAAGATCGCGTAGTCGGTCCCCACGCCGAACACCATCACCACCAGGAAGGTGTCGAGCAGCGAGGTGATCTTCCAGCCGGCGGCGGCGAGCAGGCCCAGCACCCCGCGCGAGACGACGTAGGCGCCGCCGATCGTGATCAGCGGGACCATGGCGGCGAGGGGCGCCCGGTAGATCAGCAGCAGGATGACGAGGACGAGGGCCACGGTGACGGCCGTCGTGCTGTCGGTGCCGGCCTTGACCGCGGCGAGGTAGTCGCTGGTGATGCCTGCGGTGCCCGTGACGTGGACCGTCAGGCCTGACGGCACGGTGGCGTCGACGTGGGCGCGCAGGTCTGCGACGACCGTGGCGGCCTGGTCGCCGGCCGAGCTCACGTTGAGGTCCACGAGCAGCAGCTGGAGTTGGCCGTCCGAGCTCTTGAGCATCGAGGCGAGTTCGGGGCGCGAGGTGGCAGTCGCCGTGCCGGTGACGGCGCTCCGCAGTTCGGCGGGTGCGTCGCTGCTCGTGACCCACGACGCGGTGGCGTCGATGTAGACGAGGTCGGCGTCGGTGAGGCCCGAATCGCGTGAGAACGTCAGCGTTGCCGAGCTGGTGGAGGTGGAGCCCGGGAATGCCTGCTCGATGGCGTCGTTCGCCAGCATCGAGGGCGCGCTGGGCGGCAGGAAGGCGGACTGGTCGGACGCGGCCTTCCCGGCCAGCGACGGCGCGAGCCTGGCCGAGGCGACGATCGCCAGGATCCACGCCGCCACGATGAGGAAGCGCCATCGGTAGGTCTTCGAGCCGAGGGCTTCGAACACGATCTCCTCCAGAGGCCGGCCACCGACGGGCCGACCTGCACTGGGTGCGTCGGGGTTGCGGCGGGCAGTGCCGCTCCGGTAGGATACGAAGATGTATTGAATACGTCAATGTATCGAATACACAACCGTATCGAGGATCCCGACGCCGTGGCCGAGGTCAAAGAGCACGGGCGGACCGCCCGTCGTGACGCTACCCGGGAGCGCGTGCTGGACGCAGCGCGCGAGGTGTTCGCGGAGAAGGGCGTCTTCGGCGGGTCCGTCGAGGAGATCTGCGAGCGGGCCGGGTTCACCCGCGGCGCGTTCTACTCCAACTTCGCGGACAAGGACGATGCGCTCCGGGCGCTCGTCGAGCGCGAGCAGGGCCGCCTCCTCGCCCACCTGGACGCGAGCCTCGACGCGGTGGACGAGGCGATCGAGGCCGCGCCCGACCTCGAGTCGGTGCTCCACTCGATCGTCGACCGGATCCTGCGCTCGGTGCCGGTGGACCGGCAGCTGATGCTGATCACCTCGGAGCTCGAGATCCACGCGATCCGGCGGCCGGACATGCCGCGGCGCCTGCTCGACGTGAACGCGCGGTTCCGCGAGCGCATCGGCGGCTACATCTCGAGCGCGATGGAGCGCCACGGCCGGGAGCTCCTCGTGCCCGCGGCCGACGTCACGGACACCATGTTCGCGGTCGTCGAGCGCAGCTACCGGCGGGCGCTGCTGGGCGGCCAGGGAGGCGACCCCGACGCGCTCGCCAGCGCCGTGCTGCCCGGGATCCTGCTGGCCTTCTCGCGCCCGGTCGCCCAGGGCGGCTGACGGGGAAGTTCAGCTGGGGCGTATCAGGGATCGCACCCGCCGACGACGAGCCCCGAGGCGCCCGCCCAGCGGGCGACCCGCAGGGCGTTCCCGCCCAGCGGTCATCCGGATGCACGTGACCGCCGGGCGGTCAGCTCAGCGCGCGAGGAGGCCCGAATCGGCCCCTTGTGCCCGGGTCCATGCATCAGCCTGCCCGCCCAGCGGGCACGTGCGCAGGGACGCCCGCTATGCGGGCAGCGCCGGACGGCAGCCATCCCCAAGCCAGTTGGGCCGCGCGATCCACTCAGCCCTCATCCGGCGTCGCCGAGGATCCACGACAACCGCGCTCAGGCGGGCGTCACAGAGACGCGGGTGGCGCCGCCGCTGATCGCGATCTCGTAGCGGTCCACCGCGTCGTCGGCACCACTCGAAGCAATCTTGCCGCCACTCCACGCCTGCACCCCGTCAAGGCTCGCCGACCGGTAGCCGCCGCTGACGGCCATCCGCACCGCGGCGCCGGCTGGCCGCGTGATGGAGAGGTCGTGGGCGCCGCCGGAGACCCGGATCGGCACGACGCCGACGGGGTTGCCCCTTCTACCACGCGGTGCTGGCGATCCGGGCGCTGTTCAACGCCCAGTTCTCCAGCCCGGACGTGGCTTGGGGGGTCGGCGTGCTGGCCCTGTCGGCCATGGTCTCGATCGCGATCGCGTCGCGGACCTTCAACCGCGCGACGGCCTGAGTCCCGGGGCCTGGTGCGCCGGTGGCGGCCTCGACCCGCCTGCACGGGCGTCGCTCCGGACGGTTGGCCCGGTGCCGCCAGCCCGCAGCTCCAGATCGCCGAGGACGCGGCGCGCGCCCTCGACACCGGCACCGCCCCGGCGGCCGTCGCGGGCCCATCCACGGTCGACGTCGGGCGGAGCCTGGCGCCGTTCATCGTCGTCTTCGACGAGACGGGGAGGCCGCTCGCGTCGAGCGGGCATCTGGACGGAGCCGAGCCGACCCCGCCCAAGGGCGTGCTCGACCATGCCGCCGCCGGTCAGCCCAACCGCCTGACGTGGCAGCCGGCGGACGGCGTGCGGATCGCCACGGTGACCGCGAGATGGCGCGGCGGGACGGTGATGGCCGGACGCTCTCTGCGCGAGGTGGAGCGGCTCGAGGACCGGGCCCTGCTGGCGACGGGCGCCGGCATGGCGGCAACCCTCCTCGCGTTGGCGGCCTCCTGCCTCGCCGTGGCGTGGCTCGCGGGGGTCTGGGCGCCCCGACCGGCCTGACGGGCGCCGACGTGCAACCGGGAGGCGCCGGGTACGGTTAATGGCCACATGCCGACCTCGCTGCGCTCCGTGCCCTGGCCCTGGTGGTTCTTCGTCCTCGGCCTGATCTGGGGTTGCTCCTTCCTGTTCATCAAGCTCGGCCTCGAGGCCCTCACGCCGGTGGGGGTGGCCTTCGGCCGGCTGACGATCGGCTCGGTCACCCTGCTGCTCGTGGCGCGCGCCACGGGGACGCCCCTGCCGAGGGCCCGGCGCACCTGGGGCTACCTCGCGCTGGTGGCCCTGCTGTTCTGCTCGATCCCGTTCACGCTGTTCGCGTGGGGCGAGACGCAGATCTCCTCGATCCTGGCCGGGATCATCAACGCCTGCACCCCGCTGGCCACGCTCGTGATCGCGCTGCTGGCGTTCCCGGAGGAGCGGCCGACGCGCGAGCGCGTCGTGGGCCTCGGCGTCGGCTTCGTCGGGGTGCTGATCGTGGTGGGCGTCTGGGACGGCCTTGCGGGCAACGAGCTGCTGGGCGTGCTCACCTGTATCGGCGCCATCACATGCTACGGCCTGGCGTTCCCGCTCACCCGTCGGCACCTCGTCAACACCGGCGACGGGCCGATCGCCATCGCGGCCGGCCAGGTCACGCTCGCCGCCCTGTTCCTCGTGCCGGTGGTCTTGGTGGAGACAGCGCTGGGCAGCCCGGTCGTGACCGGCCCGCCCTCGACGGCCACGATCCTCGGGATGGTGGCGCTGGGCGGCCTCGGCTCGGGCATCGCCTACGTGCTCAACACGCACATCGTTGGCGTCGCCGGCGGGACGGTGGCGAGCTCGGTGACGTACGTGACGCCGCTGGTCTCGGTGGCCGCCGGGGCGCTGGTGCTGGCGGAGTCGCTCAACTGGCACGAGCCGGTGGGCGGCGCGGTCGTGCTCCTGGGCGTCGCCGTCAGCCAGGGGCGGATCCCGCTGCCCGCGGTCCTCCGGGCGCGGCGCGTCGAGCGCGAGGCGGTGTAGGCGTCGGCCTCGAGCCGGCCCCGAGGAGTGCCGGACGATGAGCTCGCCCCGGAGCAGCGGTCCCCGGTCCGTCTTGGCCCGGGCACCGACTCCTCGTCGGTCTCAGGCGCGGGCAGCGGGACGGGCGTCTCAGGCATCGGGGCACCCCGCCGCCCCCCGCGAGCCGAACCAGTCGCGCCAGGTTCGTCGGCGCCGACACAAGGTCCGCTGTCCGCGCGATGTCCGTCCCGTCCCGGCCTGTGGGTCTGCCAGCAACGCCAAGGGTAGGCGTGACAGGGATCGCGGTCACCCCCGAGAACGCAGCGACTGAAGACGCGGTGGCGCTGTCATGCGATTCCAAGAATCGGAGCGGAGACTACGAGTCACCTCCTCCCCTCTCACGAACGAGGCCTCGGGCGATCCGACCACCGAGGCCTCGCTTCGTGCCTGGCGGCGACTTACTCCCATGGACCGTACAATCCACTCCATGGGAGCAACATCCGCCGAACCCGCCACCCGTCGCATGTTCGCCGCGTTCCTGCGCGCCGCCGCACTCGTGGAGCCGCTGCAGCGAGAGGTCGCCACACGCCACGGCATCGCCCTCGCCGACCTCCACGCCCTGCGCGTGCTCCAGTTGACGGGGCCCATCCCCGTCAGCCGGCTCGGCGCCGAGCTCGGGCTCGCCCGGTCGTCCGCCACCAACCTCGTGGACCGCCTCGAGCGCGCGGGCCTGGTGGATCGCGCCACCCTGCCGGACGACCGTCGCGTGACCCTGGTCCACCCGTCCGCTGCGGGTTCCGCCGCCATGGAGAGCTTCGCCATGGTGCGCGACAGCGACCTGGTCCGGCGGCTGCTGCGCCTCGACGAGGGTGAGCGCGCCGCCTTCGCCGACCTGCTCGAGCGCATCACCGCCCCGACCGAGGAGACCATGGCGTGACCGCCGCGCCGCGCCGCCGCGCCGCCCACATCGACTACCGCTGGATCGCCCTGTCGAACACCACGCTGGGCATCCTGATGGCCTCGCTCAACGCGAGCACCGTGCTGATCGCCCTGCCGGCGATCTTCCGCGGCATCGGCATCAACCCGCTCGCACCGGGCGAGACGGACTACCTGCTGTGGCTGCTGGTGGGCTACACGCTCGTCCTCGCGGTCATGCTCGTGCCGGCCGGCCGAGTCTCCGACATGTTCGGGCGCGTGCGCCTCTACAACGCCGGCTTCGCGGTCTTCGCGCTGGCCTCGATCGCCAGCTACCTCGTGCCCGGCAGCGGCAACGGCGCCGTCCTGTGGCTGATCGGCGCCCGGATGGTGCAGGCCGTGGGCGGCGCCTTCCTGATGGCCAACTCCGCCGCGATCCTGACCGACGCCTTCCCGGCCGACCAGCGCGGCTTCGCGATGGGCGTCAACCAGATCGCGGGCCTGGCGGGCGGCTTCATCGGCCTGCTGCTGGGCGGCGTGCTCGCCCAGGTGGACTGGCGCGCCATCTTCCTGGTGTCGGTGCCGTTCGGGGTGATCGGCACGGTCTGGGCCTACCTGATGCTCCACGAGACGGCGACCATCCGGCGCCACCAGAAGTTCGACTGGGCGGGCCTCATCCTGTTCGCCGTCGGGCTGTCGGCGCTCCTGGTCGCCTCCAACTTCGCCCTGCAGCCGTACGGCGACGCCGCGATGGGCTGGGCGAACCCGTGGATCGTCGGCGGCATCGTGGGCGGGCTCGTCATGCTCGGCGCCTTCGTGGTCGTGGAGCTGCGGGTCTCCGACCCGCTGTTTCGGATGGAGCTGTTCCACACCCGCCGGTTCGCGACCGGCAACATCGCGGGCGCCCTGTCGTCGATCGCCCGGGGCGGCCTGCAGTTGATCCTGATCGTGTGGCTCCAGGGCATCTGGCTGCCGCAGCACGGCTACTCGTTCGACCAGACGCCGCTCTGGGCGGGCATCTACATGCTGCCGATGACCGCCGGCTTCCTCATCTCGGGGCCGCTGTCGGGCGCCCTCTCCGACCGCTTCGGGAGCCGCGGCTTCGCGACCGCGGGCATGCTGCTGTCCGCCGCCGGGTTCGTGGGCCTGATGCTGATCCCCGCCAACTTCGACTACCCGGTGTTCGCCGCCCTGCTGCTCTTGCTGGGCGTCTCGCAGGGCGTGTTCGCGGCGCCCAACACGGCGTCGGTGATGAACTCGGTGCCGGCGGCGTTCCGGGGCGTGGCGTCCGGCATGCGCGCGGCGTTCCTCAATGTCGGCCAGAGCATCAGCCTGACCGTCATCTTCACGCTCGTGGTGATGGGCCTCTCGGCGAGCCTCCCGGGTGCGCTCACGAGCCACCTCACCGCAGCCGGGCTGCCCGCCCAGATGACGGCGGCGCTCGCGCACATCCCGCCGATCGGCGCCCTGTTCGCCGCGTTCCTGGGCTACAACCCCATGGGCATGATGATCCCCCAGGACCAGCTGGCGGCCCTGCCTGCGGCCACCCGCGGCGCGATCCTCGACACGTCGTTCTTCCCGCAGCTGCTGTCCGGGCCGTTCGTGGACGGGCTTCGGGTGGCGTTCAGCGCGTGCGCCGCGGTGTCGCTGGCCGCGGCCGCGGCGTCGTGGTGGAACGGCCCGGAGCCCGAGCTTGCGGCCCACGGCCATGCGCCCGTGGCCGAGGCGATGCTCGAGGCGGCGGTGGCCGAGGCCGTGGTGGAGCCCGAGGCAGGCTGAGTGGCCCTGGGTGCGGGCCACCGCCGGCCGCCTCCCGCGACAGCACTGCCCGTCGCGCTCCCGGGCCTGGGCTTCGCGGCCGTCCCCGGGCCCGCGGCCCCGCGGCGGCAGGCCGCCGGCCCGAGAGCCGCGGCGCGTCACCGGATCGAAAGGATCGGCGTGCAGGATACGGGCACCTCCTCTCTCCTCCGCGGAACGAGGCCCCGGATCCGGGGCCTCGCTTCGTGTCCGGGTCCTGTTGGCCATGACATCGCGGCCGAGCGGCGTGCGCACATCCGCGAGGCCCGCGCCTCCACTCGAGCCTGTCGGACCAACCTCGGGCATGATCGGCGCATGCGCATTGCCGATTTCGGGGTCGAGATCTGGATGAATCGGTGGGAGACCCGCTGCCGGTACAACCTCGCCGAGACCTGCGTGGACTCGGTCACCGTGGCCGAGCTGCTGGCGATCGCCGGCCTGGACGCCGCCGGTCTCGCGTCGGAGCTCGCCCCGATGCGGCTGGGCTACGGCGAGATCGAGGGCAGCGAGCGCCTGCGCGCTGCCATTGCGGCCCTCTACGAGACGGTCCGGCCCGACGCCGTCCTCGTCGCGCACGGCGCGATCGGGGCGAACCACCTCGTGTACGAGGCCCTCGTCGAGCCCGGCGACGTGGTCGTCAGCGTGGTGCCGACCTACCAGCAGCACGTGGCGGTGCCCGAGAGCCTGGGTGCGAAGGTCCGGCAGGTCCGGCTGCGCGAGGCCGACGGCTGGCGCCTCGACCTCGACGAGCTGGCGGACGCCGCCCGGGGCGCGAAGCTCGTCTCGATCACCAACCCCAACAACCCGACGGGCGCGCGGCTCGACCCCGACGCGCTCGTCCGGGTAGCCGCGATCGCGGGCGAGCAGGGCGCGTGGATCCTCGCCGACGAGGTCTACCGCGGCCTCGACCAGGACGAGCCCGGCACCAGTCCCAGCTTCGCCGACCTGTACCCGCGCACGATCGCCGTCGGCAGCATGTCCAAGGCGTTCTCGCTGGCGGGTCTGCGCCTGGGCTGGATCGTGGCACCCGCGGAGGTGCTCGAGGCGGTCAGCCGCCACCGCGACTACTCGGTGATCAGCGTGGGCATGGTGGACGACCTGCTGGCCGCGATCGCGCTCGAGCACGCCGACGCGATGCTCACCCGGAACCGCGCGATCGTCCGCGCGAACCTGGCCGCGCTCGACGGCTGGGTGGCCGAGGAGCCGCGCATCTCGCACGTGAAGCCCGCCGCCGGCACGACCTCGCTGCTGCGCTTCGACGCCCCGATGTCGTCGGAGCAGCTCTGCACGCGCCTGCTTGAAGCGGAGGGCGTGCTGTTCGTCCCCGGCAGCGCGTTCGACACCGAGGGCGTGGTCCGGATCGGCTACGCCAACGACCCGGCGGTCCTGACGGCGGGCCTCGAGCGGACGTCGGCCTTCCTGGCCACACTGGACGGATCGCCGAGGAGAAGGACGGTCTGAGCCGGGCGGACACAGCCGGGAGGGAGCGCATGGGCGAGTTCGACGTGGTCAGCGCGCCGGGGATCGAGGCGCGGGTCTACGTGGCGGGCGATGCCGCGGGCGGCGCGGGCGTGGCGGTGCTGCACCCGTGGTGGGGCCTCAACGCCGACGCGCTGGCCTTCAGCGACCGGCTCGCCGCCGCGGGCTATGCGGTGGCCGCACCAGACCTGTACCACGGCGACGTGGTGGACACGGTGGAGGCCGCCGACCAGCGGGTTGGGCAGCTCAACGCCGAGGAGGGGAGCACGATCGTCAACGCGGCGCTCGCGGACTTGGCGGCCCGACTCGGCCCCGGTGCCCGCATCGCGGTCCTCGGCTTCTCGCTGGGCGCCTCGTTCGCGATCGGGGCGGGGCATCCGGTGGTCCGCGGCACCATCCTGTACTACGGCACCGGAGACCCGAGCGTTGCCCACGGCGCCGGGCCGGTCCTCGGCCACTTCGCCGAGGCGGACCCGTACGAAGACGCCGACTGGGTGGCGCAGTTCGAGGGGGCCCTGCGCTCGCAGGGCCGCGACGTCGCCTTCCACCACTACCCCCGCACCGGTCACGGGTTCGCCGAGCCGTCACGGGACGCCTACCGCGCCGAGGCGGCCGAGCTGGCGTTCGCCCGCACGCTCGAGTTCCTGGACCGCTCGCTGCGCGCCTGACTTGGCCGCGACCATCCGGCGGCGCCTCGAAGCTCCGCGCCGTGCCGAGGCGCGCATCGCCTCGACGTCGCGGACTGATCGGGCCTACGGGTCCGGGGTGACCGTCAGGGCGAACGCGACCCCCGCGCCGCCGCCGTTGGTGCCCGACACGAACAGGTCGATCGGGACGCCCGCGGCGATCGGCACCTTGGCCGTGGCGTGGCCGGGCTCGATCGGCGACATCGGCAGCAGGGTCGGCGGCCCGCCGCCCTGGGCCGCGGTGACCTGGATCCCGTCGACTGGCAGCTCCCTGCCCGAGGCGTCGAAGTACGTCACGTGGAGGTCGGCCAGGCCCGGCTGGAGGGGATCGAGATAGAGCTGCGCCTCGTCGCCGCGGTCGAGGTGGACCGTGTACAGCGTCGGCTGCCCGGGGACGCGATTGACGTCGGGCCGGCCCGTCCACGGCGCAGCGGCCACGGCGACCGGCACCTCGACGGTCGTGGCGGCCTCGGCGACCACCACGGTCAGCGCCCACATGCCGGCCAGTGACAGGTTGCTGCCCTGCGCCTCCCAGCCGCCCCCGGACGAGGGCCGCAGCGTCAGGGTCGAGGCACCCACGTCGGGCCGCGCGGGCAGCGCGAACCGCAGCCGGACGCCGGTTGCGGCCACGGTCGCGCCGGTGTCGTAGTCGGCCACCGTGACGTCGTACGTGGCGGGGCCGGGCCTCGCCGGCGAGACGGTCAGCGCCACCTTGACGGTCGTGGCGTAGTCGGCCCCCGCGAAGGTGGTGCTCGCAGGGGGCGCGGGTGTCGGCGAGGGCGACGGCCCGACGCCCCTGGCCGCCGCCGCGCCCGTGACGAGGTCGGCAGGCGGCGGTGTCGTGACCAGCGCCGACGCGACGACGATCGCGGTCGTGCCCAGCAGCAGCTCGAGCGTGCCGAGCCGCCGCAGGGACCCGAGCCGCCCCGCTCCGCCCGCGACGTTCCTGAAGTGGTTGACCGCCCCGAGCCCGGCCAGGCCGGCGAACAGGACGAGCTTCGCGAGCAGGAGGCGCCCGTAGTCGGTGGTGGCCAGCTCGCCAGGCGCGTGCAACTCGAACGCGGCGCGGGCGACGCCGGTCACCGCCACCAGCAGGATGGCGAGCGTGGCCCAGCGGCCGAAGCGCGCGACGAGGCTCGCCCGGTCCTCGAGGCCGGGATCGCGCAGCTCGAGGAGCAGCCCGGCCAGACCGCCGAGCCAGACCGCGACCCCGACGGCGTGCAGCCACTGGAGCGTGATGTTGGCCGGCGCCGCGACCGCGGTTGCTGCGTGGCTTGCCGTCGCGTCGGCCAGGATCGCGAGGGCCACGAGCGCCCCCGCCCCGAGGAGTGCGGGCCGCCGCCATCGGGCCGAGCGCTCGCCTGCCAGCAGCGCGAGGCCGGCAAGCAGCAGCGGCACCAGGCGCGCCACGGCGTCCGCGCCCAGCGAGGCGCCGAGCGCGTCGCCCAGCGGCACCTTCGCGTCAGCCGCCTGGGC
>JAKAMV010000828.1 GCA_021812735.1 Chloroflexota bacterium
CGCCAGGATCAGGACGCGGACGGGGTGGCGGGCGGGCGAGATGGCCGTGCTCGCCTCCGGCCGCAGCCGCTCCAGGATCGGGAGTACGAAGGCCGCGGTCTTCCCGGTGCCGGTCTGCGCGGCCGCCAGCACGTCGCGGCCGGCGAGCACGAGCGGGATCGCCGCGGCCTGGACGGGGGTGGGCTCGTCGTATCCCTCGCGGGCCACGGTCTCCTGGAGATCGGCCGCGAGGCCGAGGGTAGCAAAGGTCAAGCTGGGAACTCCTGCTCGCGTCCCGGGGACGCATGGGCGACCGAGGCGGGCGCGACAGGCGCGCGCCCGCTGGCGATCGGATCGTCGAAAGGCTGCCGGATCGGCGGCCGGACACCCGGCGCGCCGCTGGGGGCACGGCCGGAGCAGGTCGAACTGCAGGTTCTTTCTTCCACATCCTACCATCCCTGGAGAGTCGCACTCGGAGACGCCTTTCTCGTTCGACGCGGGAAGCCCCGCCGCCTAGCTGGAGCGGGCCGCGGAGGCGCGACGGCACCTGCTGCAGCATGCCGCCCACGTGCTGCGCACCCCGCTCACGGCGATGTATCCCTCGCGCGTCGAATCTCGTCTTCCGGGTGATGGCGGGCGCCGGCCCGCGCCAATCGGAGGAACTACCCGATGTCCATTCCGCAGAACGAACACCCCGTCGATCGCCTGGCACGGGTTGTCTTGGGCGTCGCCCTCGGCGCGCTCGCACTGGGCGGGACGGTGAGCGCCCCGGTCTCGTATCTTGTCGTGGTGGTCGCCGCGATCGTCCTCATCACCGGCATCAGCGGGTTCTGCCCGCTGTACGCGCTGATCCATGTCAGCACACGATCGGCGGCACGGCGGTAAGCCGGGGGGAGCTTGAGCGAAGGCGGCGAGGGCGAACGGTTCGCGGAGCGGCTGGCGGGCGAGCTGCCCGGGCTCGTGCGGCTCGCCACGCGGCTGCTGCGTGACCCGGACGTCGCAGAGGACTGTGCGCAGGAGACCCTCGTCGGCGCGTGGCGTCGGCGCGACCAGTTGCGCGATGCGGCCGCGTTGGCGCCCTGGCTGCGCCGGAGCCTGGTCAACCGCATCATCGACCGTTCACGAAGCCGGCACGACGAGCTCGACATCGAGGCGGTCGAGGCGAACTGGAAAGACGATGCGTACTCGGTGCGTCCGGACGTGGTCCTGGAGCGCGCCGAGCTGCGCGACGAGCTGGAGGACGCCCTGGCCAGGCTGCCGGTGATCTACCGCGTGCCGGTGGTCCTGCACGACGCCCTGGGCTGGACGGCGAGCGAGATCGCCCGGGCGATGGGCGTGGGGTTGGCCGCGACCAAACAGCGGCTGCGCCGTGGGAGGATGATGCTCGTGAGCGCGCTCGGGGAAAGCGACGCGCGCCGCCGAGCCAGCCTGGCGCAGCCGATGCGCTGCTGGCGGGCGCGCCGTCACGTGTCCGCCTACATGGATGGCGAGCTCGACCCGGCGACGCGGGCCGCCGTCGAGGCGCACCTAGCCACCTGCCCCACCTGCCCGCCCCTCTACGCGAGTCTGGTCGGGGTCCGTGCGACACTGGGCGGGTTGCGCGACCCGGACACGGTCATCGAGGACGCGATGGCCGCACGGATCCGGCAGGCGCTCACGGAGGAGGGTGCCGGGGTGGTGCGGGCACGATGAGCGACCACGAGGGAGCGGCGGCGGGCGGACCGCCGCCGGGTCTCCCGATCTCCGATCCTGCAGAGCGGCGGCGGCACTGGGACCGGCGCCATGCGACGCACGAGCCGATCGAGTCGGGCGAGCCCGATCCGATCCTGGCCCGCTACGCCGGGGATCTCGCACCCGGGCGGGCGCTCGACCTGGCCTGCGGCGACGGCCGCAATGCGGTCTGGCTGGCGCGCCACGGCTGGCGCGTCACCGGCGTGGACTTTTCGTCGGTGGCGCTCGACCGCGCTCGGCAGCGGGCGGCGGCCGCCGGCGTCGAGGTCGACTGGCAGCCCCACGACCTGCTGCAATGGGTGCCGCCGGAGGGCGCCTACGAGCTCGTGGCGCTCGTCTATCTGCACCTCCCACCGCCCGAACGACGGATCGTGCTGGCCCGGGCGGCGCGCGCCGTCGCCCCCGCCGGACGTCTACTGGTCGTCGGCCACCACCGACGCAACCTCGAGGAAGGCCACGGCGGACCCCGGGACGAGCGGGTCTTGTACACCGCGGAAGAGCTGGCGGCCGAGGTCCCGGGGCTGGTGGTGGAAGGCGCGGAGACAGTCGTGCAGGAGGACGCCGCCGGCCGCCGGCGGGTCGACGCCGTCCTTGCCGCACGGCGTCCGATGACCTGAGCGCCGGGTGGCCTGAGCGCTCGTCTCGCTCGTCGACCGCCCGGCGTCTTCCAGCTGCGGGGGTCAGCGGTCGCGCGGCCCCGCGTTTGTCGCGGCGCGGCGGCGCGCGTGGAGCGCGGCGAGCAGCGCGGCCAGTGCCGCCAGCGTGACCGCGGCCACGAGCAGCGGCTCTTGCCGGGCGAACGTCTGGAGCGTCGCCTGTAGCCGCAGCTCGAGGGCATCCAGGCCGAGCCCGGCGTAGAGACCTGCCAACGCGCCCGGCCCCTGGAAGACGACGAAGCCCGCCCCGATCGCCACGAACAACGCGCTGGAGGCGACCGTCGAGACGTGCCGCTCGACCGTCCCGATCCGGATCGTGCGGCCTCGCAGTCGTCCCCGCCAAGTCGTCCCCAGACGCTCCCAGACGAGGGCCAGCACGAAGAGAGGGAAGGCCATCCCGGCGGCATAGGCGGCCAGCAGGAGCGCGCCCGCCAGGAGCCCGCCGGAACTGGCCGCGATGGTCAGGATCGCGCCCAGGATCGGCCCCGCGCAGAATCCGCCGAGCCCATACCCCAGGCCCAGCACGAAGGTGCTGCCGGCCCCCTCGGCGCTGATCGGCCGCCAGCTCGCCGAGCCCCCGAGCTCGAAGCCGCCCAGGGCCAGCTGCAGGACGCCGATCGCGATCAAGGTGAGGCCCGCGACCAGGGTCAGCGGCCCGCGTTCGGCCAGCAGGATCCCTCCCAAGGCCCCGGCGCCCAGGCCTGCCGGCACGAGCAGCGTGATCATCCCGAGGTAGAAGATCACCGTGCGCAGCGCGAGACGGGTCGGCGAGGGGAACGCGTAGGCGAAGAAGGCGGGCAGCAGGAGCGCCGAACAGGGGCTCAGGAGAGCGAGCAAGCCGCCCGCGAACGCGACTGCGAGTTCGATCACGGCTGGTCTATCCGCCCGCCGGGGCGGGGCGCCCGTCGCCCATCGCGCGCCGTTCGGCCCGGCTACTGACCAGCGAGCGCCGCCTGGATGGCGGCCTGGAAGGTCGCGTATGGCTGTGCGCCGTCGATGCGCTGCCCGTTGATGAAGAAGGCGGGCGTGCCGGTGATCCCCAGCCGGGTCGCCTCGGCGAAGTCGGCCTGGACCGCGTCGCCGTACCTGTCCGAGTCGACGCAGGCGTCGAACGCCGCCGTGTTGAGGCCGAGCTGCCGACCGAAGGCCTTGAGGCGCTCCTTCGAGAAGGCGCCCGTGTTCTGACCTGCCTGTGAGGCGAACAGGAGGTCGTGATAGGCCCAGAACTGGCCCTGGTCGCCCGCACAGCGCGCGGCGTTGGCCGCGTCCCGCGACTCGTCACCCATCCAGGCCATGTCGTGCCATTCCAGCCGCACCTTGCCGGTGTCGATGTAGGTCTGCTTGATCTGCGGCTCGATGGTCTTCGCCCAGGTTGCGCAGAACGGGCACTGGTAGTCCGCATACTCCACGATGGTCACCGGCGCCGAGGCCGCGCCGAGCGCTGGGCGCGGCGCATGTACCGGCTGCGCGCTCACGGCACGTACGCCAGCCACCACGATGGCCACGGCGGCCAGACCGGCCAAGCCCATCAGGGCGGGGAAGGCCCAGCGCCGGAGAGGGGAGCGCTCGGGGCGGCGTCGTGCGCGACGAGCTGGCTCGGCGGTCGCGCGCGCGCGCTCGGCTGGCCGTTCGGCCGCCCGGTTGGGGGTTCGCTCGGTGGTCTGTTCGGGCGCTCGGGCGCGGGGTCGTCGCTGGCGGTGAGACACGGGTATGGCC
>JAKAMV010000090.1 GCA_021812735.1 Chloroflexota bacterium
GCGGCGTTCGTCTGGTCCTTCATGACGGCCGCCGCCGAACACACGCACGGCGACATCGGGCCGGGCGTCACCTGTCCCTCGTTCCGCATGCACCCGGCGGTCGTCGCGCAGGCCGCGGCGACGATGGCCACGCTCTACCCCGGCCGGTTCTGGCTGGGGATCGGCTCGGGGGAGGCGCTCAACGAGCACGTGGTCGCGCCGTACTGGCCCGAGGTGCCCGAGCGCATCGCGCGCATGTTCGAGGCGATCGAGATCATCCAGAAACTCTTCAGCGGCAGGGAGGTCAAGCACCGCGGCGAGTACTTCCGCATGGAGACGCTGCGCCTCTGGACGATGCCACAAACGCCGCCCCCGATCTACGTGGCGACCGCGGGCCCGGTCACCGCGGAGAAGACCGGCCGGCTCTGCGACGGCATCATCACCGTGGGCGCCGCCGACGAGAAGATCGACGCGGTCTTCGCGCGCTTCGACAAGGGCGCGCGAGACGCCGGCAAGGATCCGGCGACGATGCCGCGTATCCTGCAACTCCACCTGTCCTGGGCACCGACACAGGAGGAGGCCGAGCGCAACGCGCTCCTCGAATGGCCCAACGGCGGGATGAAGTTCTCCAAGCAGGACATCCGCTCGCCGCAGCACTTCGAGGCGATGGCCGAGCTGGTGCGCATCGAAGACTTCCAAGGACGCATGCTGATCTCCGACGACCTCGAGGCCCATCGCCGAGAGATCCAGCGCTACCTTGACATGGGCTTCACCAAGATCTACCTCCACAACGTCGGGCGGAACCAACGGGCATGGATCGAAGCCTTTGGCCGCGAGGTGCTGCCGAAGCTGGTCGCGTAGGCGAGGCGATGGGTCGGCCGGGCAGTCGGGCGCCGGGCTGCCCGGATCACAGGGAGCGCTGAGCGATGCGCGTCGTCACACTGGCCGGAGGCGTCGGGGGCGCCAAGTTCGCGCACGGCCTGGCGATGCTTCCGGGCGTCGCCCTGACGGTCGTCGTCAACACCGGCGACGACCTGGAACTGCACGGGCTGGCGATCTCCCCCGACGTCGACACAGTGCTCTACACGCTGGCGGGGCTGGCCAACCCGGAGACCGGCTGGGGGCTCCGCGACGAGACCTGGTCTGCGCATGAGATGCTCGCCCGGTACGGGGCACCCACCTGGTTCCGCCTGGGCGACCGCGACCTGGCCACACACCTCGTGCGCACCCGGCGGCTGCACGACGGCGTCACGCCGACCGATGTCACAGGGGAGCTGGCGCAGGCGCTCGGCGTGCGCGCGCGGATCCTCCCGATGAGCGACCGTCCGGTGCGGACGCGCGTCCGCACCGCCGCTGGATGGCTCGGGTTCCAGGAGTGGTTCGTGGCGCGCCGGCACGCTGACGACGTGCTGGAGGTCCGCTTCGACGCGATCACGGACGCCCGACCGACAGAGCGGGTGCTCGCCGCGGTCGCTACGGCGGACGTCCTGACGATCGCTCCCTCGAACCCCTTCGTGAGCATCGGCACCATCCTGGCGCTGCCCGGGATGGTGCCCGCGCTCCTCGACGCGGCGGCCCCTATCGTGGCGGTGAGCCCGATCGTCGCGGGGGCGGCGCTCAAGGGCCCGGCCGACCGGATGCTCCAGACGCTCGGCGAGGAGTCGAGCGCGCTCGGAGTCGCCCGACACTACGCCGAGCGATATCCCGGGCTGCTCGACGGCTTCGTCATCGACCGGGCCGACGCGCTCCAGGCACCGGCGATCGAGTCGCTCGGTCTGCGCGTGCTGGCGACCGCGGCGGTGATGCAGGACGAGGCTGACCGAGCGCGTCTGGCGCAGGAGGTCCTCGTCTTCGCCGGCGAGCTGCGGGCGTGAGCGGGCACGAGAAGCGTGACAGACGGAGGTCACAGATGCGCATCGGGATCGGTCTGCCGACGGTGATCCCCGGCGTGCCGGGATCGGCCGTACTGGATTGGGCCCGGCGCGCCGAGGCCCGCGGCTTCAGCACGCTCGGGGCGATCGACCGCATCGTCTACCCGAACTACGAGTCGCTCACCGCGCTGGCCGCCGCGGCCGGGGCAACCACCACGATCCGGCTGATGACCGATGTCCTGCTCGGCCCAACCCGCGATCCGGTCCTGCTCGCCAAGCAGGGAGCCAGCCTCGTGCACCTGTCTGGTGGCCGTTTCGTGCTCGGGGTTGGCGTCGGCGCGCGGCCGGAAGACTATGCAGTGCTGGGCCGCGACTTCCACGCGCGCGGTCGCGACTGGGATCGCGCGCTCGAACTGATGCACCGCGTGTGGCAGGGCGAGGCGCCGGCCGGCGCCAGTCGCTCGAGCGCGCCGATCTTCGATGGCCACGGGCGGCCCCCCCTCGTCTTCGGTGGAACCTCCGAGGCGACGATCCGGCGCATCGTCCGCTGGGGGATCGGTTGGACGGCCAGTGGCAGCGGCGGCTATGCCATCCTGCCGTTCGCCGAACGGATCCGCCAGGCCTGGCGTGAGGCGGGGCGGACAGGGGAACCCTGGATCTCGGCATTGGCCTATTTCGCGGTCGGCGACGATCCGCGGGCCGCGGCGTTCCTGATCGACTACTACGGTCCGCAGCGAGGGCCGGCGCTGGCCGAAGGGTTGCCGCGCAACGCCGCCGAACTGCGCGCGATGGTGCAGCGGTTTGCAGACGACGGCGTTGACGAAGTGGTCATCTTTCCGACGCTTCCCGAGCTGGACCAGGTCGACCGCCTGGCAGACGCGGTCCTTGGGTAACCGTGCGTGCCGCGGCACCACTTCACGCCGTCGATGACCGACGCCGCGACCCCGACGCCCCGTAGCGCCGATCTCGCGCGTCTGCACGTCGTGGTGCCGCTGCGCAGCCTCGAAGGCGGCAAGAGCCGGCTGGGTGCCGCGCTCGACGCGGAAGAGCGGGAAGAGCTGATCGTGGGGATGCTGCGCCACCTGCTCGCCACGCTTCTCGGGTGGGGGGCCGCGGCCGAGGTCCTGGTGGTGAGCCCCGATCCGATCCTGCTCGCGGTCGCCGCGACGGCGGGCGCGCGCACGCTGCGCCAGCGCGGCGGGGACTTGAACGGTGGCATCCGAGCGGCCCGAGATGACGCGCTGGCAGCCGGCGCCACGGCGCTGCTCATCGTGCCGGCCGACCTGCCGTTGCTCGACCAAACTGCCCTGGAACGCCTGCTCGACGCCGCCGATGCGGCGCTCGTGGCAGGCCGCGGCGCCCCCGTGGTGACGATCGCACCCGCCGACGCGCGCAACGGGACCAACGCCCTCCTCCTCTCTCCCCCCGACGCGATCGAACCGGCGTTCGGCCCAGACAGCCTGCGCGCCCATCTCGAGGCGGCACGCGCCGCCAACGTCAGCGTGCAGCTGGTGGAAGACCCCCTGCTGGGGTTCGACCTGGACACGCCTGCGGACCTGGAACGCCTCGCGCCGCAGCGGCTGGTGGAGTTGCAGGCGATCGGCGCGGCAGCGGTCGCCGAAACGGAAGCCGCACCGTGACCGTGCCGCCCGCCGGGGGGCCGCCGCCGGGCACGCCGCCAGCCGCGGCCACAGGTCGGCTGCTCGCCATCGCCCTCCCGCCGTTCCCCGACGTGCTCCCCGGCGACGTCCTCGGCGCGCTCATTGCCGACGCGCTGCGCGCCGGCGCCGCCGCCGATGCGGACCTCGCGCCACGCCGAGGGGACGTCCTCGTCGTGACCCAGAAGATCGTCTCGAAGGCGGAGGGACGCGTGGTCGATCTGCGAACCGTGCGCCCGCGTCCGGAGGCGCTCGCCTTCGCGGAGCGCTGGGGCCGCGACCCGCGCCAGGTCGAGGTGGTGCTCCGTGAGTCGGCGCGCGTCGTACGCATGGAGCGCGGCGTGATCGTCTCCCGCACGCACCACGGCTTCGTCTGCGCGAACGCCGGGGTCGACGCGTCGAACACCGACGCGCCGGACCTGGTCACGCTGCTCCCCGACGATCCTGACGCCTCCGCCGCCCGGATCCGGGCGGGGCTCGCCGAACGACTCGGGCTGGACCTCGCGGTCGTGGTGGCCGACTCCTTCGGGCGGCCCTGGCGCTGGGGGATCACGGACGTGGCGCTCGGCGTCTCTGGGTTCGCGCCTCTGGCCGACTTCCGCGGGCTGGTCGACACCGCTGGGCGTCCGATGCACGCCACGGTGGTCGCGGTGGCGGACGAGATCTGCGCGGCGGCCGAGCTGGCGGCCGGGAAGACGTCGCGCCGACCGGTCGTGCTCGTGCGCGGCGCGCCACTGCCGTCCGGCGACGGCTCGATCACGCGCGACGTGGTGATGCCCGAGGCGTTCGACCTCTTTGGTTGAGCGAACCCGGAACGGTGGGTAGCGCCATCCGCGGTACGCTCCCGCCCATGAAGATCGGACTGCAGGTACCCAGCTTCACCTGGCCCGGTGGCGACGCCGAGATCGGCCCCACCTTCGCGCGCATCGTGCGCGCAGCCGACGAGGTCGGCTTCGACTCGCTCTGGGTGATGGACCATTTCTTCCAGATCCCAAGCGTCGGCGCGGCAGACGAACCGATGCTCGAGGGCTGGTCTGCCCTCGCCTACGCGGCGGCGCTGACGCGCCGCGTCACGCTGGGCCTGATGGTCGGCGGCATCCACTACCGCCAGGCCGGGCTCTGGGCCAAGCTCGCCACCACTCTCGACGTGCTCTCCGGCGGGCGTGCCTGGCTCGGGATCGGTGCCGCCTGGAACGCAGAGGAGTCGAAGGGGCTCGGCTTCCCATTTCCGCCGCTCGGCCAGCGCTTCGAGATGCTGGAGGAGACCCTCCAGATCGTACATGCCATGTGGTCTGGGGAGCACGGCACCCAGCAGCCCTTCGAGGGTCGCCATTACCGCCTGGAGCGGCTGTTGAACAGTCCGCAGGCGCTCCGTAAGCCCCACCCGCCGATCATGATCGGCGGTGGCGGGGAGCGGAAAACACTGCGCCTCGTGGCGCAGTACGGCGACGCCACCAACATCTTCGGGGGGCCGGAAAACCTGCGTCACAAGTACGCCGTGCTGAAGGAGCGCTGTGAGGAGGTCGGTCGCCCGTTCGACGAAATCGAGCGCTCGAACTTGAACAGCTTCCGGGTCAGCCGCGACGGCGGTGGCGAGAGCGTCACCCCGACGGAGATGGTCGACCGGATCGGCGCTTGGCACGAGGCTGGCTCGCAACACGCGATTTTCTCGATCCGCAATCTCGCCGAGCCCGGGATCCTCGAGCTGGTCGGGCGCACGGTCGTGCCGCAGGTGCACGCGATGGGGGAGTAGCCGTACCCTTGTCCGGACGCGGGCCCGCTGCCCGCGCTGGAACCGAGTTCGCCACGATCAGCAAGGAGCCGCATGCTGCACCGCGACCAGCCCCGCACCTCGGCCCCGGCGGTTGGCGCCCGGGGTCCCCGTATCGTCGCCTCGGTCCTGCCGGCCGATCTGGCGCGCCTCGGCGAGGAGGTGGCCGCGCTCGAGGCGGCCGGCGTGGACTGGATCCAGTGGGACGTCATGGACGCGTGCTTCGTGCCCAACCTCACGTTCGGTCCAGACGTGATCGCCGCGGCGCGGCGGCACACCGCGCTCCCGTTCGAGGCGCAACTGATGGTCGCCAACCCGGACGTGCTGATCGCCCGCTGCGTCGAGGCCGGCTGCGAGCGCGTGATCGTCCACGCCGAGTCGACGCACAACCTCCATCGCAGCCTTATGCACGTCGCGGAGTCGGGTGGCCGGGCCGGCGTCGCCATGAACCCCGCGACGCCGGTGGAGGCCGTCGTCAACGTCCTGGACCTCGTCGACCTCGTCCTGGTCATGACGGTGAACCCGGGCTTCGGCGGGCAGGCGTACCTGCACAGCATGGAACCCAAACTGCGCGCTGCGCGGGCCGCGATCGAGGCCACGGGCCGGACGATCTGGCTCGAGGTGGACGGCGGGATCGCGCCGCAAACCATCGTGTCCTGCGCGGGCGCGGGAGCGGACGTCTTCGTCACGGGCAGCACGCTCTTCCAGGACCCGCAGGGGCCGGCGCACGCCGTGCAGGAGCTGCGGGCGCTGGCGGCGCAGGGCATGGGCCAGCGGCAGGCATGAACGCGCCGATGAGCCCGAGCGAGCGCGGCGGGATGATATACTCCCCTAGAGTATCGCAACGATCGACGAGCATCGACACACAACGGAGCAGAGGGGAATGAGTCAGGGAATGGGCGGGTTCGGCGGCCTCAAGCCGCTCCAGATCATCGGCGACGGCGCCCAGCCGGACGGCGAGCAGCCGCTGGCGGCGCCGGTCGGCTCGCCCGTCACCACACCGTCCGAGGAAGGCCGGACCGAGGCGAAGGTCATCATCGTCGGCTCGGGGCCCGCGGGGCTCACGGCCGCGATCTACGCAGCCCGCGCGAACCTCGAACCGATCGTGCTCGGCGGCTACGAGGCCGGCGGGCAGCTCATGATCACGAGCGAGGTCGAGAACTTTCCCGGTTTCCCGGAGGGGATCCAGGGGCCCGAGCTGATGGACCGGATGCGTGCCCAAGCGGCGCGCTTCGGCGCCCTGGTCCTCGACGTCGACGTCGAGCGGGTGGACTTCTCCCGGCGGGCGTTCCGGCTCTGGGCGGGCGGGGTGGAGTACTCGGCCCAGGCGGTCATCGTGGCGACCGGCGCGTCGGCGATGTGGCTGGGGCTCGAGAACGAGACGCGCCTGCGCGGCCGCGGCGTGAGCGCCTGTGCGACCTGCGACGGGTTCTTCTTCCGCGACCGCAAGGTCATCGTGGTGGGCGGCGGCGACACGGCGCTCGAGGAGGCCCTCTTCCTGACGAAGTACGCCAGCGAGGTCGTGATCGTGCACCGGCGCGACCAGCTGCGCGGCAGCCGGATCATGCAAGATCGCGCGTTGGCGCACCCCAAGATCCGGTTCGTCTGGAACAGCCAAGTCATCGACGTGCTCGGCGACGACCACGTGACCGGCGTGCGCCTGCGCGACACGGTGACCGGCGAGGAGCGCGACGAACCGACGGACGGGCTCTTCGTCGCGATCGGCCACCGGCCGAACACCGACGTGTTTCGGGATTGGCTCGAGGTCGACTCGAAGGGGTACCTGGTCGTCCACGGTGGGACGGGCACGCGTGTCGAGGGCGTCTTCGTGGCGGGCGACGTGCACGACCACCGCTACCGCCAGGCGGTCACCGCGGCGGGCGACGGCTGCCGGGCCGCCATCGATGCCGAGCGCTGGCTGGCCGAACACGGCCTGGCGGAACGCGCCACGGCCACTGCGTGGTGAGCTCCGGCCCGGGCCGGCCGCGTCCCGCCCGGGCCCGTGAGACCGCCGATCCGTCGGCGTGCCCGTCCCTCCGGCGGGCCTCTTGACCGCGCCTTGACCTATGCACGGAGCCGAAGCGGCGAGCCGGGCACCCGCGACGATCCCGTCGCCGCCGGCCGGCTCTACACGCGCCGCTACCACGACCAGTTCTGACCGGTGAGACGCCGGTCGAGGAGGAGTTGACGGCATGACCAAACGGGCCCTGGTGCGCTGGGACGGGGGGATGCATTTGACGGCGGAGGCGAGCACGGGCGACCGCCTCGAGATGGACGACGACGCTGGCGGCCGCGGGTTCCGGCCATCGGAGCTGGTGATGGTCTCGCTCGGCGGCTGCACGGCCATGGACGTCATCTCGATCCTGCGCAAGAAGCAGCAGGTGGTCACGGCATACGAGGTCGACGTGAGCGGCGAACAGCGCCCGTCCCACCCGAAGGCCTATACGGACGTGGTCGTCGAGCACCGCGTGGAGGGCGATCCGCTGGATCCAGAGGCCGTGCGGCGGGCCATCGAGCTCTCGGCGACGAAGTATTGTCCCGTCACCGCGGTCCTCGCCACCGGCATCGCGCACGTTGTGCACCGCTACGTGGTGCACAACCCCTCGGGCGAGTACCGCGCCGACGTGGCCGTGACCGGCCCACGCGGCGCCAACGTGGCTGGGCTCGACCAGGGCTGACACGCGGGGCTCACTCCGCCGAGCACGCTCCGGGGGTCGATCCGCGGCACTCGATCCGCCGCAGGGCACCGGTACAGCTGTCATAACAGTTGACAACACATCGCCTTCCCCGTAGCCTTCCGGTCGTGTTCGCCGCCGGATCGACCTCTGAGCGCCCAGCCCTGGCCCCCGCTCCCAGGAGGGATTCGGGGCGCCCGGGGGCCGCGCAGGCGATCCGCGACCCGGCCGCGCGGCGCGAGGCGATCCTCGGTCGTCTCGCCGAGGCAGACGGTCCGGTCAGCGGCGACGCCCTCGCCGAGCGGTTCAAGACGAGCCGCCAGGCGATCGTCCACGATGTCGCTGTCCTCCGGGCGGCGGGGGCGCCGATCGTCGCGACCGTGCGCGGCTATCTGCTCGTCCCGAGGCCCGAGCGCACGGCTCATCGGGCAGTCGTCGCCGTCCGGCACCGCCCCGCAGACGCCGCAGACGAGCTGCTCGCGCTCGTCGATCTGGGGGTCCGGGTCGTCGATGTCGTCGTCGAGCACCCGCTGTACGGCGAGCTGCGAGGCGAGCTCCACCTCGCCTCGCCGGCCGACGTCCGGGCCTGGCTCGAGGCCACGGCTGCCCGGGGTGCGCACCTCCTCTCGGAGCTGACCGACGGGATCCATCTCCACACGCTCGAGGCGCCGACCGAGCAGGCGCTCGAGCGGGCCCGGGCGGTTCTTGCCGCGCGCGGGTATCTCCTGGGCGACACGACGACTTGACACGCCCGTGCTCGGCCCCGCGAACTCGATCCGATCGAATCTGCAAAGGAGGACGATGACCCGCATGCTGCGGCAACGAGCAAGGACTTCGATCAGCCTCACACTCGCGGACGCACTCGCCGGCCGTGCGACGAGTGGACACCTCGCCAGAGTGCTCGGTGACGCCGCCCTCGTCATCGCCGGCTCGCTCGTCATCGCCCTCTCGGCGGCGGTGAGCATCCGCCTTCCCGGCAACCCGGTGCCGATCACCGGCCAGACGTTCGGTGTCCTCCTCGTCGCGGGAGCGCTCGGGCTCCGGCGGGGGGTCGCCTCGACCGCCCTCTACCTCGCGATCGGGATCGTTGGCCTGCCCGCGTTCGCCGAGGGGAAGGCCGGTCTGGCGATCATCGCATCGGTCAACGGAGGCCGGCTCGTCCTCGGGGCGACCGGCGGTTACCTGGTCGGGTTCGTTCTCGCCTCCGCCCTCGTCGGCCGGCTCGCCGAGCGCGGCTGGGATCGGCGCCTGCCGGGCGCACTTGCGGCGATGGCCCTTGGCAACCTCGCGATCTACGCCGCGGGCCTGCCCTGGCTGGCTGCGGCGACCGGCTACTCGGTCGGCGAGACGATCGCGAAGGGGCTCGTGCCGTTCGTTCTCGGTGACATGCTGAAGCTCGTGCTCGCCGGAGCCGCCCTGCCCGCGGCCTGGTGGGTCGTGGGGCGGCAACGATGAGCGCGGACGCGACCACCGCGGTCGAACGGCCCGAGCGAGCGCCCTCGCTTGGGCTGATCGGTCACGAGTACGCCGCGCTCGATCCGGTCCCGGCGAAGGCTCGGATCTTCGGGCTCGCCGACCAGGCGGCGTTCTGGTTCGCGGCGACCTGCCTGCCCGCCGCCTGGTTCTACGGCGCGCTCATGGCCGGCGCGACCGGCCTGCCCGGCGCGCTCTTCCTGATCCTCGTCGTCAGCCCGCTCTCGCTCGTCCCGTGGGCGTTCCTCGGCTGGATCGCGGCCCGGACGGGCGCCTGCTCGACCGCCCTCGTCCGGCCCGCCTTCGGACTCCGCGGCTCGGCCGTCCCGTCCGTCCTCTACCTCGTCTTCGGGCTCGGCTGGGCGGCGGTCAACGTCTTCCTGGGCGCGATCGGGCTCTCGTTCGTCTTCGCCGGCTGGCTCGGTACGCCGGCCTTCCTGTCCGCCGGGTACGAGGGCCCGATGACGGTGAGCATCGTCGCCGTGGCGGTCCTCCAGGGCGCCGTCGCGGTCGCCGGGCACCGGGTGCTGCGGCTCGTCCAGTGGGCGGCGACGCTCGCGCTCCTGGCGCTCGGCGCGGTGCAGCTCTGGCTCGTCGTCACCCACTGGGACCCCGCGGCGCTCTTGGCTTGGCGCCCGCCGGCCGCGGGCCTGACGACCTCGATCGGCCCGTTCACGTACACGATCACGATCGCCCTGCTGGTCGATCTCCTGATCGCCTACAACTGGACCTGGGAGTTCATCGGCGACTTCTCCCGTTTCGCCCGCTCGGCGGCTGCCGGAACGGCGGGCCCGTTCGCAGGCGCTAACGCGGCCCAGACGTGGTGGTTCACCGTCGGCGCCCTCGGCGTCGTCTACCTCGCCACGACGACGGGTGGATTCCGGCCCGAGGCGGCCGATCCGTCGTCGCTCACCGTGTCGCTCGGCCTGGGCTGGGTCGCGGCCTCGATCATCATCGCGGCGACCGTTGGGACGAACGCGGGCAACCTCTACGCCTCGGCGCTCGCGATCACGAATCTCGCGCCGCGGATCCGCCTCGGTGTCCGCCCGCTGATCGGCCTCGCCTCGGCGGCCGTCGTCCCGCTCGCGCTCGTCCCGCTCGTCGCGGCCGGGTTCCAGGCGACGTACATCTTCTGGCTCGACGTCCTGGGCGCGATCGTCGTGCCGCTCTGGGTGATCGTCCTGGTCGACTTCTTCTGGGTCCGCCGCGGCCGCTATGAGCCGGACCTCTTTAGGGCCGAGGGCGGCGCGTACTGGTATCGGCGGGGCTGGAACCCGCGGGCGATCGGCTGTCTCGTCGGCGGCACCGCCCTCTACTGGCTCCTCGCCTACGGTTTCCCCGACATTCGCGAGATCGTCCCGGTCGCGCTGCCGGTCGGGCTCGGGGTGGCCCTCGCGTACGGAACGCTCATGCGGCGTGAGCGGGCGGAGCCGACGATCCTCCGGGAGCGTTTGGTCGCGACCAGCAGAAGCGAGCGCTGATGCGGCCGCCAGATCGGCGGTGAAGGCCGCTCGGCCAACTCAGCGCCCCGGACCGACGTCCCGCACAGCGTACCGCTCGGGGACACTGCCGCTCTCCCGCTGACCGCTCTCCCGCTGACCGCTCTCCCGCTGACCGCCCTCCCGCTGACCGCTCTCCCGCCGACTTGACATGCGGTCGCCATTTGTTGCATGCTCCCACAAATGATGCCCGGCGCGCAGGTGGTCGCCGGGAGTTGGGCGGCAGGCGAGGAGACGACGCCCCCATGGAGCCACGGACAGCCGGGGCCGGGCAGCAGGCTGCGCTCAGACGGCAGAACCTGAGCCAACTGCTGCGCGAGATCCACGTCCACGGAGCACTCTCGCGATCTGACCTGGCGTCCCGCAGCGGGCTCAACCGGAGCACGATCGGTTCGCTGGTGGCCGACCTCGCCGCGCGGGGACTCGTGCGCGAACGTCCGCCCCTCGACAAGTCCGGGCCGGGCCGCCCTTCGCCGCTCGTCGCTCCGCACCCCAGCGGCCCAGTCGTGCTCGCGGTCGAGATGGCCACCGACTCGCTGGCCGCAGCCCTGGTAGGCCTCGGGGGCTCCATCCTGAGCGCCGCACGCATCGAGCGGCCGCGCGGCTTCCGCGCGCCGGACGAGGAGGTTGCGGGGTTGGGCCGGCTTGCCCGCGCGCCGCTGGCACAGTTACACGCGGGCCAGTCGATCCTGGCGGTCGGCGTCTCGATCCCAGGGCTCGTTCGGCGGGAGGACGGCTTCGTCCACCTCGCCCCCAACCTCGGCTGGCGGGACATCCCGATCGCTGAACTGGTCGCCCGGGCACTGTCACTCGATGTCCCCGTCTTCGTCGGCAATGACGCCGACCTCGCCACGCTGGCCGAGCACACCCGCGGCGCGGGCGTCGGGCAGAGTGACTTCATCTGCCTCTGGGGCGAGGCGGGCATGGGCGCCGGGATCGTCGCTGGTGGTCGGCAGCTCCGGGGGAGCGCCGGCTATGCCGGCGAGGTGGGGCACATGACCGTCAATCCGGATGGCTTGGCCTGCCACTGCGGCTCACGCGGCTGCTGGGAAACCGAGGTCGGCGAAGAAGCGCTGATCCGGCACGCGGGCCAGGCCTCCGGTGACGGCATGCGGGCCGATATCGATCAGTTGCTGGCCGCCGCCCAGCGGGGCGCCCCGGCTGCGCACGAGGCGATGGCGACGGTCGGACGCTGGCTCGGCATCGGGATCGCCGGATTGATCGACATCTTCAATCCGAGCACGATCGCGCTCGGCGGGCTCTACGCCCGCATCTATCCCTACGTGCAGCCGGCCATCCTCGAGGAGCTGGACCGACGGGCGATGAGCACGTCGCGGCGTCTCGTCACGCTCGTGCCGGTCAGCCTGGGCGCCGACGCCGCGCTCCTTGGCGCCGCCGAGCTCGCCTTCGCGCCCACCATCGCAGATCCCACCACGGTTCCCCGACGCGAAGTGCGTCACCGGCGACCTGAGCCGGTGGGAACCGCCGTCGGCACACACAGGGTCGAGCCATACCAAGGAGGTGCAACAGCGGAGCAGCACACAGTGTGACGGCGGTCCGGGGGTCATGCGCCCGGCATGTGGCGGACTCGGACCAGTCGATGCGCCACGGGGTTCAGATGGTGCAAGAGGAGAGCACTTCGTGAAAGCGCGTACCACGTTCTTCGCCGCGATCGCGGCGACCTCGATCATCGTGTCGGCGTGCAGCAGTGCGGCCACACCCGCGCCGGCGACACCCGCGCCGGCGACACCGGCCCCGGCCACCTCGGCGCCGGCCGCTCCGGCCAGCGTGGCCCCGGCCGCGAGCGCCCCTGCGGCCGTTCCGTCGGTGAGCGTCTCGTCGTTCGACAACACCTTCTCGTTCATGTCCCAGCTGAAGGGACTCACCGCCGCCGGCAAGGGCCTGGTTGGCGTGATCCTCCCGGACACCACGTCGTCGGCGCGCTACGTCGACTTCGACGCGCCGTACCTGCAGCCGGCCTTCGCCGCTGCCGGCTACGCTCCCTCTGACTTCAAGATCGACAACGCGCAAGGCAACGACGCCACCGAGCTGGCGCTGGCCCAAGCCGATATCACGCTCGGCGCCAAGGTCCTCGTCATGGACCCGCTCGACAGCACGGTGGGCGACCAGATCCAGTCGCTCGCCTCCGCGGCCGGCGTGACGCTCATCAGCTACGACCGCGCCACCTTCAAGGGCACGAACACCTACTACGTCAGCTTCGACAACGTCCAAGTGGGCAAGCTGATCGGCAAGGGATTCATGGACTGCGTCACCGCATGGGGCGTCAAGAGCCCCAAGGTCTTCGAGCTCGACGGTGGTGAGGACACCGATCCCAATGCCATCTCCTTCGCCCAGGGCTACAACTCGGTGATCTGGGGCCAGGAGAAGACGCCGCTCTCCGCTGGGATCACCAACAGCGCGGGCTACAAGCTCGTCGGCGAGCAGATCACGCCCGGCTGGAACAACACCACGGGTGGCACGATCTTCCAGCAGCAGTTCACTGCGCACCCCGAGATCAACGCGACCGTTGAGGCCAACGACGGGCTGGCCAACGCGGTGATCACGGTCCTGAAGGCCAAGGGCATTCCGGCCAAGCACATCCCGACGACCGGACAGGATGCGACGCTGCAGGGCATGGAGAACATCCTGCAGGGCTACCAGTGCGGCTCCGTCTACAAGCCGATCTACCTCGAGGCCCAGGCGGCGGTGGCGCTGGCCACGATCCTGCGCGCCGGCCAGACCCCACCATCGAGCCTCGTGAACGGCACCACGACCGATCCGGCGAACGCCAGCATCACCGAGCCTGCGGTGCTCTTGACCCCGGTCTGGGTCAACGCGTCGAACATGGCGGACACGGTGATCAAGGACAACTTCGTTTCTGCATCGGCGCTCTGCTCCGCGGTCGGGGCCAGCGTCTGCTCGGCCAACAACATCAAGCCGTGACGGCAACAGCCTGACAGCCCAGGTGCCGTCAGGCTCAGTTGCCCGATCCACCGTACGGGGTGCGCCACCGCTTTCGCCGTGGCGCACCCCGCGCATCCATCGATACTGGAGCGATTGCCAGACCCATGGCACGATCTCGACCGGCGCAGCCGCCCACGACCCGAAGGACGAGACGATGAGCGCAACCACTGACCCCCAGGGGTACGCCGCAGGTGCATCGGCCGCCGGCGCCCGGGCACCCATAGATGCGGCGTCGGAGACCGAACCCCTGCTCAAATTGCGGGGGATCGACAAGCACTTCGGCGCGGTGCAGGCGCTGTACCACGTGGACCTCGATCTGCCCGCGGGCCAGGTGACGGGGCTGTGCGGCGACAACGGCGCCGGCAAGTCGGTGCTCACCAAGTGCATCGCCGGCATCCATCAGCCCGAACACGGCCAGATGTACTGGCAGGGGCGGCCTGTCCACATCCGCAGCCCCAGGGACGCCGCAGCCCTCGGCATCGAGACCGTCTACCAGGACCTAGCGCTTGCCGACAACCTCGACATCGTGCAGAACATGTTCCTGGGGCGCGAACGGACGCGCCACTGGTTCCTCGACGAGGATGCCATGGAGCGGGCCGCGGCAGCCACCCTGAAGAGCCTGCACGTGACCACGGTGCGCTCGATCCGCCAGCCCGTCGCCACCCTGTCAGGCGGCCAGCGCCAGGCGGTGGCGGTGGCCAAGGCCGTGATGTGGAACTCCAAGTTGGTGATGTTGGATGAGCCCACCGCGGCGCTCGGCGTGGCCCAGACCAAGATGGTCCTCGAGCTCGTGCGCCGACTCAAGGACCATGGCCTCGCCGTCATGTTCATCTCGCACAACCTGAACGACGTCTTCGAAGTCGCCGACCGGATCGCCGTCCTGTACCTCGGCCGGATGGTGGCCCACGACCGCATCTCGGCCTTCGATCGACAGAGCGTGGTGGACTTCATGACCACGGGGGGGTCGAGCCGCGAGGTGCTCGCAGCCGACCCCGACGCGCGGAGGAATTGAGCTGTGGCACCGTTCGACGGCGAGCTGGAGGGCGAGGCTGCGCCCGCGGCGAACACGGCCGCACCCGACGCCGCACAGGACCTCACCGCGGCCGCGGTCGAGGCGATCCCGCCCGAGATCGTCGCCCAGACGCTGGATCAGTACCTGCGTGGATGGGTCGCCCGCGTCCGAGGTGGCGACGCCGGTGTCTTGCCCGTGATCCTGGCGCTCGCGATCATCACGGTGGTCTTCCAGATCGTGAGCCCGCACAACGTCTTCCTCTCGGCGGGCAACCTCGTCAACCTCTTCATCCAAAGCTCGGTCTTCATCGTGCTGGCGATGGCCGAGGGCTTCGCCCTGCTCTTGGGAGAGATCGACCTCTCGATCGGCTACGTAGCGGCGGTCGGCGGCATCGTCGCCGCGGACTTGGTGCAGGACCCGGGCCCGAACTGGCCCTGGTGGGCCGCCATCGCCGCAGCACTCGCCGCCTGCGCGCTGATCGGCGCGATCCAGGGCACGATCATCACCCGGCTGCGGCTGCCCTCGTTCGTCGTGACCCTGGCGGGCTACTTGCTCTGGTTCGGCGTCATGATCGTGATCCTGGGCCCCGCCGGCGGCGTCTCCATCTCGAGCCCCCTGCTCTACAACCAGCACATCCTCTTCGAGCTCGTGCAGGGCACGATCGACCCGCTGGCGGGCTGGGTCGGCCTAGCGATCGTGGTCGGCGTGCTCGGCACGGTCCTCTGGCTGCGCGACTCCGGACGCCGCCGCAGTGGGCTCGTGGCGCCGCCGGCCAGCTTGACCGCGATTCGGATCGGCTTCCTCGCCGTCGTCGGCATCGTCGTGGTAGCGATCAGCAACATCAACCGGGGTGTCGTGCTGCCCATCGAGGGAGTTCCCTGGGTCGTCCCGATCGTGATTGCCGTGCTCCTGGCATGGACGGTCCTGCTCGAGTGGACGCCGTTCGGACGCTACGTCTACGCCGTGGGCGGCAACCCCGAGGCCGCCAGACGCGCCGGCATCAGCCTCGTCGCCATCCGGACCTGGGGCTTTGTGCTCTGCTCGTTCACCGCGGGGATCGCCGGCCTGCTCTATGCCTCATGGCAGGGCGGGATGAACACCAACATCAACGGCGGGCAGCTCGTCCTCTACGCGGTCGCCGCCGCGGTCATCGGGGGCACCAGCCTCTTTGGCGGCCGCGGCAGGATGATCCACGGCGTGCTCGGCGGGCTCGTCATCGGGGCCATCTACAACGGCCTCTACCTGCTCGGGTTCCCAGTGCAGTGGCAGCTGATCGCGACGGGCCTCGTCCTCCTGGCGGCGGTCATCGTCGACTCGTTGTCACGCCGGGGAGCCGGTGCAGGGAGTCTCGCCCGCGCCTGACGGCGCCTGGCCCGGGGCCGTAACCTGGCGCTCGGTCTGAGCAAGGCGGCCGGAGCGGACGCCGTGGTGCGCTGCAGCTCTATGCATGAACGGGTATACTCATGCGCCTCATGCAGCCACATGCCCCCCGTCGCGCCACGATCACCGAGACGCCCGCTGCCCAGCCCCGGCGCGCGGACCAGTCCACGGACCATCTGATCCGGGTCGGTATCCTCGGCGCGACCGGCTACGTGGGCGCTGAGCTGGTCCGGTTGCTCGAGCGACATCCCGCCGTCCAAATCGTGGCGCTGGCCGCACGGAACCGGGACGGGATCCCGGTCGGTGAGGCGTTCGCCCACCTGGCGGAGACGGGCCACCGGATCGTCTCGGCGCTCCCTGATGCGTCCGAACTTGATGCGGTCTTCATCGCCCTGCCCCACGGCCAGGCGGCCTCCATCGCGCCCGAGCTCGCCGCGCGGGGCCTCCTCGTGATCGATCTGGGCGCCGACTTCCGGCTGGCCGACCCGGCCGATTACCGGGCGTTCTACGCCCTGGACCATCCGGCGCCCGAACTGCTCCCGGGAGGCACCGGCCGACCGGCCGCGGCGGAACGGGTCGCGGTGCCGGCGGCCGTCTACGGGCTGCCGGAGTTGCATCGCGAGGCGATCCGGCACGCGCGGCTGATCGCCTCGCCGGGCTGCTACCCCACCACGGCGATCCTCGCGCTGGCGCCACTGGCGCGGGCCGGGCTGATCGCAGACGTCATCGTCGATGCCAAGAGCGGTGTCAGTGGCGCGGGCCGTGAGCCCAGACTCGAGACACATTTTTCGGAAGCGAACGAGTCGGTACGAGCCTACGGGCTCGACGGTCACCGTCACCTGCCGGAGATCCAGAGCGAGCTGATCGCGTTGGGCGGATCGCGCGAGGCTCTGGCGGCCATGGTCTTCACCCCACACCTCGTGCCGATGACCCGCGGCCTGCTCGCCACCTGCTACGTGCGTCCCCGGCGTGCCGTCACCCGGGGCGAGCTCGACGCCCTGTACACCGAGGCGTACGACGCGGAGCCGTTCGTGCAGGTCGCCGCGGCGCCGCCGTCCACGAAGACCGTGCTGGGCAGCAACCTCTGCCGCGTCCACGTGCACCTCGACGCGCGCAGCGGCCGAGTCGTGGCGCTCGCGGTGACCGACAACCTGGTGAAGGGGGCGGCCGGACAGGCGGTGCAGTCCTTCAACATCGCGAGCGGGCTGCCCGAGGCCACCGGGCTCGAGCAGCTCCCCCTCTACCCATGAGCTCGACGCCCCACGGCACGCCCGCGGCCACCGCGACACGCTCCACCGACGAGGCGGCCTGGGCGCGGCTGGCCGACGCGGCGCGCGCCGTGCCGATCGAAGAGCACCCCCACATGCCGCTCGGTTTCAGCGCGGGGGCGCTCGCGGCCGGCATCAAGCCGAGCGGTCGGCCCGACCTCGCCGTGGTCCTGGTCACCACGCCGCGGCCCGCTTCCGCCGCGGCTACCTTCACGCAAAACCTCGTCCAGGCCGCGCCGGTACGCCTCAGCCGTGCGCACCTCGCCGCGACGGGCACGTACGCCGACGCCTCCGGGCTACCGCCTCACGGCGTGGCCCGCGCGGTGCTTGTCACCGCGGGCTGTGCGAACGCGGCGACTGGGCCGGCCGGTGACGCCGACCAGGCGGAGATTGCGCGCCTGCTGGCGCTCGCCGCGGGCTGCACGCCGCAGGAGACGCTCCTCGCCGCGACCGGCCTGATCGGGACGCGCCTCCCGGTGGAGCGCGTCGCGGCCGGGATCGCGAGGCTCGCGCCCGCCGGGCTCTCCGCGGACGATGCCGGCCTCGCCGCAGTCGCGACCGCGATGCTCACCACCGACACACGTGTCAAGTCGGCTAGCGCGGTACTGGAGCTGGCGGTCCCCGGTGGGACGCGTCCGGTCCGCGTGACGGGCGTGGTCAAGGGCGTCGGCATGATCCACCCGGGGATGGCGACCATGATCGCGCTCGTGCTGACTGACGCCGCCGTGGCGCCGCGGACGCTCGCCGCGCTCCTCCGCCCGGCAGTCGCGCTCGCGTTCGATCAGCTCACGGTGGACGGTGACACGTCGACGAACGACACTGTCTTCGCGCTCGCCTCGGGTGCGTCCGGCACCGCCGAGGTATTGGAAGGGACGCCCGCCGCCGACGCGCTCGGCGCCGCGCTCGCGGCGGTCTGCCGGTCCCTCGCCCGCCAACAGGCCGCGGACGGTGAAGGCGCGACGTGCCGGATCAGCTGCCGCGTGACCGGCGCGGCCGATCTCACCGACGCGCGTGCCGTCTCGCGCGCCGTCGTCCGTAGCAGCCTGGTCAAGGCCGCAGTGCACGGACGTGACCCGAACTGGGGCCGCGTGGCGGCGGCGGCGGGCGCGGCACGGCGG
>JAKAMV010000829.1 GCA_021812735.1 Chloroflexota bacterium
AGTCTGACGCGACTCACCCGAGCAGGAGGCGGCGCGCAGCGATCGAGTCAGCCCCCGACCCGCACCGGCAGCCGCTCGTACAGCCTGAGCGCCCAGATGAGCCCGAGCGCGGCAACGCCGACGCACCAGGCCACGGCCAGCAGCCCGGTGCCCCCGATCGGCGTGCCGATGAGCAGGCCGCGGAGCGCCTCGTTGAGCGGCGTGAACGGCTGGTTCTCGGCGAACCAGCGGAGGGGCCCCGGCATGGTGGAGGCGGGGACGAAGCCTGAGCCCAGGAATGGCAGCAGCGTCAGGAACATCGGCGAGTTGCTCGCGGTCTCGACGCTGTTGGCGGCCAGGCCCAGCGCCACGCAGAGCGTGCTGACGGCGACCGCGGCGAGCACGATCAGCCCGGTTGCGGCAAGCCAGTCGAGCGGCCCGGTGGTCGGTCGGAAGCCGATCGCCAGCGCGACGATGACGACGATCACCGTGGCCAGGAGCGTCTGGACCACCGACCCCAGGATGTGCCCGGCGAGCACGGAGCCCCGGGCGATGGCCATCGTCCGGAAGCGGGCGATGATCCCGGCCGTCATGTCCATCGCCACCGAGATCGCGGTCCCATGCCCAGCCCCGGCCACGCCGATGAGCAAGATGCCCGGCACGACGTAGGCAAGGTAGGCGTCGCGGTCGAGGCCGGCATTCGCGGCCCCGCCGCCGAGAGCGCCACCCGAGCTCCCGAGGCCGGCTCCCAGCGTGCCGCCGAAGACATAGACGAACAGCAGCATCAGGACCACCGGGATGCCGGCGATGAACAGCGTGAGGGAGGGATAGCGCCGCATCCGGCGGAGGCTGCGGCGCAGCATCGTCACCGTGTCGGCGAGAGCGTGGGCGGTCATGGCTTCGGGGCCTCCTGGCTGCCGCTGCGTCCGGTGAGGGACAGAAAGACGTCGTCGAGGTCTGCGGCCCGTACGGTCACGGCCTCGACCTTGACCGAGGCCGCGTCGAGTCGATCGAGGAGCGTCCGCAGGGCATGGACCCCGCCCTCGCCGCGGATCTCGAGCGCGAGCGAGGCCTCGTCGCGGACGGGACCGTTGCCGTCGACCACCCGAGCGGCCTGCTCGAGGTCCGCGGCCGACCCAAACTCGAGCCGGACGCTGCCGCCGGGGACAAGCCGCTTGAGCTCGGCCGGCGTGCCCAGGGCGACGATCCGGCCCGCGTCGAGCAGGGCGATCCGGCTCGCGAGGCGGTCAGCCTCGTCGAGGTACTGGGTGGTCAGGAACACCGTCACGCCCTCGCCGACGAGTTCCCGGACGATGTCGTGCATCACGCGTCGGCTGCGGGGGTCGAGCCCGGTCGTCGGCTCGTCGAGGAAGATGATCCGCGGGTCGCCCACCAGGGTCATCGCGAGGTCGAGCCGCCGTCGCATGCCGCCCGACCAGGTCTGGACCGGCCGATCCGCGGCCGCCACGAGGTCGAACCGCTCGAGCAGGCCGTGCACCCGCGCCCGACCCTCGGCTCGGCCGAGGTGGTGCAGGTCGGCCATCAGGAGCAGGTTCTCCGTGCCGGTGAACTGCTGGTCGACCGCCGACACCTGCCCAGTGAGGCCGATCAGCCGACGGACCGCGTCGGGGTGGCGGACGACATCCACCCCGCCGACGAGCACCTCCCCGGCGTCGGGCGCGAGCAGCGTGGTGAGGATGTGGATCGCGGTCGTCTTGCCGGCGCCGTTGGGGCCCAGCAGGGCGAACACGGTGCCCGCGTCCACGTCGAGGTCGATGCCGTCGAGGACGACGCTCTTCTCGAACGACTTGCGAAGGCCGCGCACCCAGATCGCGGGGCCGGCCGTGCTGCGCTGCGCGCTCATCGCTCGACTCGCGGGAGGCGCGACGGGCGCGACGCCTCAGATGTCGAGCTCTTCCACCGTTGGCTGGCGGGCGGCGCGGGAGACCATGTCGAACAGCTCCGGGGGGACCTTCTCGCGGAGCTGCTCGAGGGTGTCCACGACCTCGAGCGTCGACTCCTTGGGGCGCGAGCCGTAGCGGACGTCGCCGACGCCCACCCAGCCTCGCCAGCCGGCCGGCTTCCCCTCGGCGTCAACCGCCCACCAGTCGGGACTCCGCTCCACGTGGACCACGTACTTGCCGGTCCTGCCGCGGTAGACGCGATAGGCGTCGGGCATGCCCGTTCGGCTTGCGCCGGCACCCACCCACTCGCCGACGAGGACGCCCACGAACCGGACCTTGCGCCCGGCGCCAACGCCAACGCGGACCGTGATCTCCTCGAACCCGCCCTGAAGGCTCTCGCTGGTGTCGACCCAACGGCGGAGCGCCTTTGCGATCGCGGAGGACAAGTTGCCCCCAGCGAGCTCCTGGGCACGCTGGTAAAGCGACAGGTCTCCGTCAGACACGTAGATGGTCTTGTTCGGCACGGGCACATCCTAGCCTCCTGGTTCGGGCGTCGATATATGTATCACTATACGTATATTGTCAACAGGCTGCGAGGGAGCGCCAGCGCGCTGAGTCTCCACCGACTCGAATTGCGGGTGCCCAAGCGTCGGCGGAGGCGCGGGGGGGCGGGGTCGGCGAGTGCGCCACGCTCGCCGACCCCCCATTTCGAGTCTGGCTTGACTCACGGGGCCGGGTCGGGCAGGGAGCCGCGTTGCGCTAGAATCGGCGGCAGGTCGCTGATGCGTGGCTCTTGGACGAGCGCCCGGTGCTGAGCCGGGAGGGCCGAGGTTCGAATCCCGGGGCGTCAGCCAACTCCGCAGGGAGTGTGGTGCGCCCGTTCGCGTGACGCGGCTCCTCCCCTCCGACCGGTAGCAGGAGCCGCCCGATGAGCGAACCGACAGCCGAGCCCGCCGCCCCCAGCATGGAGCGTCGCGACTTCATCCGCGACATCGTCAGCGCGGACATCGCCGCCGGCCGGATCAGCGCGCCGGTCACCCGCTTCCCGCCCGAGCCCAACGGCTATCTGCACATCGGCCACGCCAAGTCGATCTGCCTCAACTTCGGGATCGCGGCCGAGTTCGGGGGGCACTGCAACCTGCGCTTCGACGACACCAACCCGATGAAGGAGGAGCAGGAGTACATCGATTCGATCCAGGCCGACGTCCGCTGGCTCGGCTTCGACTGGGGAGACAACCTGTTCTTCGCATCGGACTACTTCGAGCGGCTGTACACGTGGGCCGTCCATCTCATCCGCAACGGCCTCGCCTTCGTCGACGACCTGACGGCCGACCAGATCCGCGAGACGCGGGGGACGCTGACCGAGCCCGGGACCAACTCACCGTTCCGCGACCGGTCCGTGGACGAGAACCTCGACCTGTTCGCGCGCATGCGGGCGGGCGAGTTCCCCAACGGCTCCCGCGTCCTGCGGGCCAAGATCGACATGGCGGCGCCGAACATCAACCTGCGCGACCCAGTCCTCTACCGCATCGTCCACGCCACGCACCCGCGCACGGGTGACGCCTGGTGCATCTACCCGACCTACGACTACGCCCACGGCCAGTCCGACGCGATCGAGGGCGTCACCCACTCGATCTGCACACTCGAGTTCGACGTCCACCGCCCGCTCTACGACTGGCTCATCGAGCACCTGCCGGTGGCCCACATCCCGCACCAGTACGAGTTCGCCCGCCTCCAGCTCACCTACACCGTGCTCTCGAAGCGCTTCCTGCTTCGCCTGGTCAACGATGGCCGCGTCCGGGGCTGGGACGACCCGCGCATGCCCACCATCTCCGGCCTCCGCCGACGGGGCTTCCCGGCCGAGGGCATCCGCAACTTCGCTGCCGAGGTCGGCGTGGCCAAGGCGGATTCGACTCACGAGATGGCGCTCCTCGAGCACTGCGTCCGGGATGTGCTCAACCGGACGGCGGTTCGCCGGTTCGGCGTGCTGAACCCGCTCAGGGTGGTGGTCACCAACTTCCCCGACGGCCGCGCCGAGACGATGGAGGTGGTCAACAACCCCGAGGACCCAGACGCCGGCGAGCGTCCGGTGACCTTCACGCGCGAGCTGTGGATCGAGCGCGACGACTTCATGGAGGTCCCGGCGCCCAAGTTCTTCCGCCTCTCCCCGGGCCGCGAGGTGCGCCTGCGGAACGC
>JAKAMV010000091.1 GCA_021812735.1 Chloroflexota bacterium
CCGGCGGGTCTGCGCCCAGAGCGCGAACGCCCGGACCTGCGCCGGCTCAGCCCTCGTCCGCCACGCCGCGGAGGAGCGGGCCAAGCCTCGCCCAGGGGCACCAGGCGAGGTGGTCCGCCACGACCGCCCCGGCCCACGGCGCGCGGATCGCCTCGCACCAGGGGCACTCGCCCTGCTCGCCGGTCGGCTCAGTCTCGAGCAGCTCGTCGAGCGCCGCGATGAGCTCCGCCCGATCGCATTCACTCATGCCGCTCATTCCCGGAGGCTGGCACGCGACCGACGTCCACGGAATTGGGGACATCCCTTCGGCGGGCGCAGTCCGCCTTGCATTGCCCGAGGAGTCACGGCGCAGGGTCGTCACGATCCGGCAATGGGGATTCACCCAATTGGCGCCCCGGCCCATGTCGCCGAGACTCGCTTCAGCCGAAGGGCCCGGGGGGTCCTAAGGGGGGACCGGCAATGCGGGGGAGTCCGCCGCCGTGCGGCTGGCTCCCCCACCGCGCGCCGACCGTTCCCCGGCCGGTGGACATCGTCGAACGGGTCGGCCCCTCGTGTGTGGCTCTCCGGCAGAGGAAGGGGGTGCCGACCGGAATCGAGCCTGACACCGGACCACACACTGTTAGAGAGGGCAACTCATGCTTTCCCGCAAGTTCGCCGGGCTGGCGGTCGGCCTGGTTCTTGCTGCCGGCATCGCGGGCACGGCGATGGCTACAACCCAGATTGGTCCCAGCACCCTCACGCCCATGAATGCGGGCTTCAACACACCGATCTGGTCCCAGCACACTGCCGGGACGTCGTACATGTACAACCAGTACTGCGCCGTCTCCCAGTGGGATGCGCAGCACTACGGCACCTACTCAGGACCCGAGGTCTGGGAGTGGATGCATCACTGGCCGTTGCTACCGAGCACGGGGTTGGGAGACCAGTACATCAGCTGCTACTACAGCAGCCCGTGGTACAGCGTCCAGCAATCGGTGGAGTCAGGCGTGGACTATAGCGTCGAATACAGGTCTCAGAACCTGTACACCAACACCTACAAGGTCACATATCCGGGTAGCTAGAACCCGTCGCGGGCGGGGAGCTCGTCCTGCGCTCTCCGCCCGCCCCCCTGATCCGAACCCTGCTGGAGCGGCGATCTGGGAATGGAACGAAGACTGCGGCTCTCGAATGTCACCTTCAGGTACCGGCGAGGGGCCTTCTCGGCCGCCAGTTCGCCGGTCAGTGTCTTCCGGGGTTTCACGTGGCAGTTGCCGCTGGGCCGGACCGTGCTCCTCGGCCCGAACGGGGCCGGCAAGACGACCCTGCTGGCTCTGGCAGCCACGGCACTGACCCCAACGGGTGGGACCATCCAGTACGGGGAACTGGGGCTGCACCGGCGACGGGACAGAGCGGAGATGCGCCGCCTGATCGGATGGATGCCCCAGGACGTGCACGCCATCCCCGGCTTCACGTCCCAGGAGCAGGTCGCCTACGCAGGCTGGCTCAAGGGCATGTCGCGGTCAGCGGCGTGGCTTCAGGCCGGCGTCGCCCTCGACCGTGTGGGGCTTCGCTCCGAGTGCGGCCGATTGACCGCGGAGCTGTCGGGCGGGCAGCGCCACCGCGTCGGGTTGGCCCAGCTCCTGGTGCACGACAGCGACCTGCTGCTCCTGGACGAGCCGACGGCCGGTCTGGACCCCACGCAGAGGGCCCGGTTCCGCGGCCTGGTGCGCGAGATCGGCGAATCTCGTCCAGTACTGGCGTCCACGCACCAGGTGGACGACCTCGACAGCCTCTTCGAGACCGTCGTGGTGATCGACGGGGGCGCGATTGTGTTCCAGGGCACCGTTCCGGAGTTCCTGCGCCTGGCGCCGCCAGGCGCCCCGTTCGCCGCTGAGAGCGCCTACGCCTCCCTCGTCCCCGATCCCGCGTGAGGGGCCTGCTGACCCGGATCCGCACGATGCCGGCCCTGTTCCTCGCGCCCGGAATCGTCGCGGGCGCCATCTGGTACGCGACCCTCGTGCATCCTGCGGACGCCTATCCCGTCGCTGCGACGGCCCTCGGCACAGCGGCCCTCGCGTTCATCGTCCCCTTCGCCGCGGCAACAGCAGCCTGGGAGGGTTCGAGGCTGCGTCGGGGAGGACTGTGGCACGGCCCGTGGGTTCGACGATGCGCCGAGATCCTGGCCGACCGCCTCTGGCCTGCCGTTGTCGTGTCCATCGTCGCGGTGCTCGCCGGCGTTGAGGCGTCGCTCCTCGAATCAGGCGGCGGCCTGCCTGACGGGAGGCCGATCGTGGTGGCCGCCCTCGACATCGTGGCATTCGCCGCGGCAGGCGCAGCGGCAGGCTTGCTTCTCCCGTTCGCGATCGCCGGCCCGCTCGCGATCGTCGTTCCGCTCTACTGGCTGGCGTTCGTGCCGGCCATGGACCCCCCCATGGCTCCGCCACCTCACCGGGATGTTCCGGGACTGCTGCACGGCCACGGCGGACCTCAGCATCCGTCCCATAGTGGCGTCCTCGCTGGTCGACCTCGGCATCCTCGCGGCGTCCGCGTTCGCGATATCCCAGGCGACGGAGCGTCGCCGTGGGATCGCCGTGGGCGCGAGCCTCATTGCCTCCGGAGCCATTGCCACCACACTCGTCGCTGGCATGCCCTACGCCCCCACGACAGACCGCAACCCGGCCGACCTGACCTGCGCTCGCGCATCCGCGGCAATCGTCTGCGTCTGGCCCGAACATCAGGCGCAGTTGGCGCCCATCGTGAGGATCCTGCCGACCGTGCTCGCCCGGTGGAGAGACGCGGGAGTTCCTGCCCCCGACATCTTCACCGAGGCGGAGCGCAGCGCTGCACCTCCGGACGCAGCCATCCTCGTGCTGTCAGGCGGCGGCACGCTCGACGACGACGGCATGATCGAGGCCCTGTCCAGCAGCCTGCTGCCGACGTACCCCAGTTGCCCCTACGGCGGCTCGACGGGCTGGCAGGTGAGCGAGTACCTGCAGGCGTGGTACGAGGCCGCGGCGGGCATGTCTGACCCGGGTCTCGCTGTCCGACACGGCCAGCCATTCGACCCCAGCTACCCTCCCGTCGTGGATGTCGTCCACCAGCTGTCGCGGGCGGCACCGGGCAGCCGGCAGGCTTGGTTGGCTCGGGTCACCGACATCACCCAGGCGTGCGGCCCCTGGGAGCCCGACCAGCTGCAGGTGAGGTAGTGGACCTCTGGTGGCGGAGCCGACGTGGCAGGCTCGTCGCGGCGTCCGTCGCGCTCTCCGGACTCCTCGTCGCGACGCCGCTGGCCCCCGTTCAGGCCATGCCGAGCCCGGCCGGGGCATCGGTCGCCCTCGCCTGCCTGATCGGCCTCATCGCTCCGGTTGCCGTCGCGGCAGGATGCGCCCGCTCGGACTCGTGGCTGGAGTCCGTGGGGAATCGACCCACTCGCACGTACGACTACCTCCTCCTGATGGGGGCGGTGTTCGGGGTCGCGGGCCTCAACACGGCTGAGCAGGCCGCCGGCCTCTCCGCCGTCGGGCACGTGTGCTCGCGCGCCGGGCTCGCCTATGCCGGGCTGGTGCTCATCGGCCGGTCAATGGGCAGCTGGCGTTCGGCCGCCGTGCTCCCCGCAGCCTACCTCGCGCTCGTTGCGGTCGCGGGACGGGGCGACGACCTCATCCACCCCGCGTGGTGGGCCTGGATTGCTGCGGATGCAGGCGAGGCGAGCTCCTGGCTGCTCACCGGGGTCAGCCTCGGGCTCGGAACCTTGCTCTACTGGCGCCGTTCCCCGCCGCTGACGGAGGCTGCTTCATCCTAGGGGGAGCTCGCCGTGTTGCGACAACTGCGCCGCTGGCGCATCGCCATCGCGTTCGGCGCGCTGGGCACCGTTCTCGCGGTAATCCTCTTCGCTGGCCGCGGCGCCACCTCGTCGTCAGCGAGCCCCGACGACGCGCAGGTGCGGGGCTCGATCGTGCGGGCGGCGCACCTGCTGCAAGAGCAGAGCGGGATGCAGCCTCGCAGGATCCCGATCACCGTTCAGGGCCGGAGCCCGGGGGCCGGTCACTCAAGTCAACGGTCAGAGCCGGGAAGTCACCAATCGGTCGCCCCACCAGGGTCGACACCCATGATCGATCCCCGGTGGCGGGTATATCAGTCACGGAGGTGCTCCTGGGCGGCCTGAGCCCGTGCGAGCCCCACCTGACTCAAGAGCCCGCCGGCGCCGCTAGGATCATCCCCGATGGGCATCGACATCCTGCTCCGCAACGGCACGCTGGTCGACGGGTCGGGCGCACCGGCCCGTGCAGCGGATATCGCCGTCTCGGGCGGCCGAATCGCGGCTGTCGGCGACCTGTCGGCGGTGCCCGACGAAGGCGTGGCCCAGGAGATCGACTGCGCCGGACACGTCGTGGCGCCGGGCTTCGTGGACCCGCACGGCCACTCCGACCTGTCGGTCCTGGTCGACGGCGCCATGGCGAGCCTGCTGCACCAGGGCTGGACCACGCAGCTCATCGGCAACTGCGGCGACACGTTCGCCCCGCTGACGGCCGCCTCGCGCACCCTCCTCGCGCCGGCGCTCGCGGCGCACGCGCTCGACCCGTCCTGGACGACGTTCTCGGAGTACCTCGCTGCCGTCGAGGCGCAGCAGCTGGGCGTCAACCTCGCGCCCCTCGTGGGGCAGGGGGCGATCCGCGCCGCCGTCATGGGCCCGACCGGCCGTGCGCCGACCCCTGGCGAGCAGGCCGCGATGGAGCGCGAGGTGGAGCTCGCGATGGAGGCCGGGGCGGTCGGCATCTCCACCGGGCTGATCTACGCGCCCGGGATCCACGCGAGCCGGGACGAGATCGCCCGCCTCGTCGCGGTGGCGTTCCGCCGCGGCGGGCTGTACGCCACGCACATGCGCAACGAGGCGGACGAGGTGGCCGCCGCGATCGACGAGGCCATCTGGACCGCCCGCGAGGCCGAGCGCCTCGCCGGCGCGCCCGCGCGCCTCCAGGTCTCGCACCTCAAGGCTGCGTCGCGAAAGGTGTTCGGCCAGGGTCTCGCCCTCGTGGGGCAGATCGACCGCGCCCGCGAGGCAGGCCTCGACGCCGCCGCCGACCAGTACCCCTACACGGCGGCCCACACGACCCTGGCCACGATCCTGCCGCCCGACATCCTGGCGCTCGACGCGGACGATGCGGTGGCCGCCCTCCGGGACCCGTCCACGCGGGCCCGCATCCGCCGCGACCAGCTGCGGGGCGTCAGCGGCTGGGAGAACGTCGCGCTCGATCCCGGCTGGGAGGGCACGGTCATCGTCGACTGCCCGTCGCGGCCGCGCTGGAACGGCCGGTCGCTGGCGCAGATCGCGGCCGACGAGGGCGGCGATCCGGCCGACCTGGCGATGGACGCGCTCGCCGACGACCGGCTGGCGGTGGACTGCGTGCTGCACTGCATGGACGCCGACGACGTGGAGGCGATTCTGGCCGTGCCCTGGGTCGCCGTCTGCACCGACGCCGAGGCCCGCCGCCCGGGCCACCCCGTCCTCGGCCGCGGGGTGCCGCACCCGCGCGCGTACGGGACCACCGCCCGGGTCCTGGGCCAGTACGTCCGTGAGCGGGGGGCCCTCGCCCTCGAGGCCGCCGTGGCGAAGCTCTCGTCGGTCCCCGCGGCCCGGCTCGGCCTCCGTGAGCGCGGTCTGGTCCGCGAGGGCTGGGCGGCGGATCTGGTGGTGTTCGATCCCGCAGCCGTCCGCGACCTCGCGAGCTACGAGAACCCGGCTGTCTTCCCGGCCGGGATCCGAGATGTGATCGTCAATGGCGGCGTGGCCGTCCGCGGCGGACGCGAGACGGGCGTCCGAGCCGGCCGACTGCTCCGCCGGGGCGACTAGGCGACGCGCCCGCATGGCCCAGCACGCCGTCGCGACCGAGACCGACGAGATCGTCGAGCTGCCCGGCGGCGACCTGCCGTACACGCTCCGCCGCTCGCCCCGGGCCAGGCGCCTCCGCGTGGTGATCCACCCCGAGCGCGGCGTCGTGGTGACCCTGCCGACGGCGGCGCGCCTGGGGCGCGGCGGGGCGGACCGCGTGGTGCGCGAGTTCCTGGCCGAGCGCGAGCCGTGGCTGCGGCGGCACCTGCGCCGCCACGCGGCCACCAGGGCGACGCTCGACGACCGGCCCGCGCTCGGTGACGGACGGCTGGTGCCCTACCTGGGCGTGCCCCATCGTGTGCGAGTGGGGGTTGCGCCGGCGGGCGTGCGGGCGTCGCGCGTCTCGCGCGTGGGCGGCGACGACGGCGACGAGCTGCTCGTCGAGGTGGGTCCGCGCGACGGCCGCGACATGGCGGACATCCTCGAGGCGTGGTTCCGCGAGCGGGCGCGAACCGCCGTGGCCACCGCGGTCGCCCGGCATGCCGCGGCGCTGGGTGTCACGCCGTCGTCCATCGCCATCCGCGACACCACCAGCCGTTGGGGGAGCTGCTCGCGCCGGGGCGCGCTCTCCTTCTCCTGGCGGCTCGTCCTGGCGCCCCCCGCGGCCCTCGACTCGGTCGCCGCCCACGAGGCGTGCCACCTTCGGGTGTTCGGGCACGGACCCAAGTTCTGGGCGCTGCTCGAGACCCGCGTGGCGGACCACGCCACCTGGCGCCGCTGGCTCAAGCGCCGCGCGCCCGAGCTCCACGCGGCGCTCGACTGACGGCCCGCCCGCCGGCGGGCACAAACCGGGGGCGCCGCGCGTCTCTAGGGCTGCCGGCGCACCGTCGGGCGCCGCGGCCAGCCCAGAGGTCCCATGAAGCCGCGCCTCGCACCGCTCTTGGTCTCGCTGCCCGTTGCTGCCGCGCTCGTCGCCTGCTCGGCCGGCGCCCCGGCGGCGAGCTCGCCGGAGGCCAAGGGCCCGCCTCCGCCGCCCGCCGCGTCGCCGTCGCTCGCACCGGTGGCCCCGCCCTCGGCCACCGTGCCAGTCGCCAGCTCCTCGCCTGACCAGGGCAACGTCAACGGCCCCGGAACCCCCGACCTCTCGATCGAGCCCGTCGGCGCCCAGGCGCTCCGGGTGACGATCGCCGACCGATCGGCGAAGGCCTGGCGCCTCGTGGTGGCAGGCACCGGCAGTCGCGCCGGCGACCGCTGGGTCCTCGAGGTGGAGACGGGCGACGTGGCCCCGGCGATCACGACGCTGGACACCAGGGCGGGCGTTGACGGCGATCCGCAGGCGCAGCCCGGGCTCGAGCAGGGCGAGACGGCCGGCCGCGTCTGCTCCTCGGTGCTGCCCGTGTGCGTGGCCGCGAGCAGCGTGCGCCTGCCGGAGAACGGCGATGGAACGCTCGAGGTGGTGCTGACGCGAACGGACGCCTCTGTGCCCTTGGGCGTCTCGGCGGCGACGGCCGGCTGGCCCGCCGAGCCGTTCATCCTGGGGCCCTGGACCGCCACCGAGGTCTTCCCCTGGCAGGCCTGACCACCGCTCGGCTCCGCCGGCCCACCGTCGGCGGGCGGCTGCCATGCCGGAGCGCGAGATCGCCCGCCGCATCGCGACGGGCGATCATGGTGCTGGAGTGCGAATGGTGGGCCGGGGCAGAATCGAACTGCCACAGCCGAAGGCGAGGGTTTTACAGTGCCCGCCCCGGCGTCCGCCGGCGTTCGTCAAATCGGTTTTCATGCACGAACCGGCCACTTGCTCTGGTTCGACGTTCGCCGGCGTTCGCCCCGATTGCTACCGGCGTTGCTGTCGGCCCTGGGTGTCCCAGTGGGACTGCGCCCGCGACCGCGGCCCGGACAATGGGGCCGGAGGTCCAACTGGAGTCGCGCGGATGCCAAGAACGTATCCGGATCCTGATCGAGAGCCACCGGCGATGCGCCGCGGGTCCCTGAGGTCTGTGGGTGAGGCCGAATCCAACAAACCGGCGACTGCGTGCCAGCCCTGCTCGGGTCGATCGTTTGCCGGACGGTGGAAACGGATCTGAGTGTGATTCGAACGGATCGGGAACGGCGAGGTGCTGCCTTGGGAGGGCGCCTCGGATCGTGGTAGCGAGGGCATTCAGTTCGTGGATCTCCTCGCGTAGATGTCGCTGCCGTTCCGGTACACGAGCAGCGCCTGGCTCGTGGCGTACGCGACCTGCGGGTCGAGGTCCGATCCCGGGACCTCGCTCGCCGCGACGGGCGCGGTCCACGAGCCCGAGGACGGGTCGCGCTCCGATGAGCGGATCTCGTACTGCCCGGACGCCGCGTCGGCCCACACGGCGAGCGCGCGCCCGTCCGGCCGGATCGCGAGGTCCGTCTTGGCGGGCTTGGACGTGGCGTCGGCAAACACGACGCTCGCGGACCAGGTCGACCCGCCCGCGGGCAGCCGGCTCGCCCGGACCTCTGCGAGGCCCGTGCTGTAGTTGCCGTCCCGGTAGTCGTCCCAGATGACGAGGACGTTGCCAGCGGCGTCGACAGCCACGCTGGGCAGCTCCTGGCGGGCGGTGCCCGGGTCGTCGCTGACCTTGACGTTCGCCGTCCAGGCCGACCCGCCGGCGGGCAGCTTGGCGAAGTAGATGTCATTGTTGCCGTTGCGGTCGTCGGCCCAGACGGCGTAGGCGGTGCCGTCCGCGCCGACGGCTAGGTCGGGCGTCGCCTTGTTCGACGTCTCGTTCCCGGTGACCTTGAGGTTCACCGCCCACGCCGAGCCGCCCGCGGGGAGGGACGACGAGTAGATGTTCTTCTTGTTCTTGCGGTTGTCGAGCCAGACGGCGGTGACCCCGCCGGACGAGGTCACCCCGATCGACGGCGCCGACTGGATCGCCGTCTGCGTGTCGTCGTTGACCTTGACGTTCGCGCCCCAGCCGCCGCTGCCCGACGGGCGCTTGCCGAAGTAGATATCGCTGTTCGTGGCGCCGTTGCGCTGGTCCTCCCAGACGCTGTACGCGTTCCCGGAGCCGTCGACGACGATCCCGGGGCCGGATTGGCGCGCGGTGCCCGTGTCGTCGTTGACCCTGGCGTTGGGCGACCATGACCCGCTGCCCGGGTCGCGGCGCGAGAAGTAGATGTCCGTGCTGGTCCCGCGGGAGTCCGGCCACACGGCGTAGCCGGCCCCGTCGAGGCCCAGGGCGACGGACGGGGCGCTCGAGATCGCACTCCCGGCCTGGTCGTTCACCCGGGCGCTCGGCGCCCAGCCGGCGCCGCCGACCGGCGCGGTCGCCGCCGCGGAGCTGTTGCCGTACTCATTCTGGGCGATGACGTGGAAGCTCACCGGCGAGCCCAGGTCGATGCCGTCGAGGACGACCGAATGAGGGTTGGCCGCGAGCGCCCCGGCGAGCGGGGTGCCGTCCGCGAGCGTGACGAGGTAGGCGTCGGCACGGTCTGCGGCCGCCGGCGTCCACGTCACCGTGACCTGGCTCGGCCCTGTCGCGGACGCCGCGGCAGACGCCGGCGCGTCGGGCATCAGCGCCGCGAGCGAGGCCTGGGTCATGACCCGGACGGTCGCGGTCGCGATGGCGGAGCCGCCGTCAGACGAGACAACCCGGACCGACGCGATCCCGTCGAAGTCGCCCGGATAGAGGTGGTCGACGGAGGGTTGCGTTGTCGTGGCGTCGACGGTGCCGTCGTTGTCGAAATCCCACTCGTAGCGGACGAGTGTGCCGTCGGGGTCGAACGAGCCCTCCGCGCTGAAGTGGATCGCCGTCCCGGTCTCGCCGAGATAGGCGTCGTTGAGCGTGGCGACGGGCTTGAGGTGGACGATGTTCAGGACCCCGAACAGGGCGTCCGCAAGCGTCTGGCCGGGCTGCACGACGAGGACCTGGCCGGCCGTGCCCGCGGTCAGCGGGCCGAAGAAGTCGGTCGCGGCCTGGTCGCTCCCGACGTTCACGCCGTAGATGGCGACCGGGTCGATCTCGCGGGCGTGCTGCGCGACCTGGTCGCGCGTGTACCCGGTCACAGGCTCCGGGTCCTTGCCGGGGGCGTCCGTGATGACGATCTCGGCCTTGGTAGCGCCCGCCTTCCAGTCGAGCCCGTCGAGCGCGGTCATCACGCCGCTGAGCTGCGCCTCCGGGGTGTCCCCGCCGCCGGTGGCGGTCAGCTGGTTCACGGCGTCCTGGAAGTCCGCGATGTTGCCGGTCAGGCCGAGGTCGACGCGGGCGACGTACGGGTCGCCCTGGTCCTTGAAGTCGACGAGGGCGACGCGTCCGCCGGGGAAGAACTCGAGCCACTTCTGGGCGACCGAAGTCGCCTCCGCCTGCGCGTTCGAGATCGCGCCCCACATGCTGCCGGTCGTGTCGAAGACGATCGCCAGGTCGGCGCCCGCGGGTCCGCCGACGAGGGCGAACCTGCTGGTGTCGAAGCTCGCTGCGTGGGCCGGGACGAACACCTGGAGCGCGGTCGCGACCTCCACGGCTGCCTGGTCCATGCCGCCGCCGGGCTGCAGGTAGGCGGCGTGCTGGTGCGGCTGCCCGAAGAGCCCGAACGTGGTCTCGAGAAGGTCGCGCGCGTTCCCGTCGCAGACCCCGTCGCCCCACCCCGGGTCCATGCCGAGCAGCGGGTGGAACGCCTCGCACCACGACCCGACCCTGAGGCGCATGTCGTCGGGGACGTACGGGTTGTTCCGCGCCTCCAGGAATCCGCCCTGGAGTCCACAGTCAGACCATCGCTTCCACGGCGGTGCGCCGATCGGGGTGCAGGCGGCCGGGAAGCCGGCGACGCCGAGCGGCCCTCGCACGTTGCCGCTGTCGAGCTTCGGGTCGCCGAACAGGGCCGTGTAGGCGATCCGGTCGCGCACGGTTCGGGCGAGGCCCTCGAGCGCCGTGCCGACCACCTGGGCCCCCTGCGACCAGCCGCCCAGGACGTACACCTCGCCCGGGCAGGCGGCCGCGCGGTCGGTCAGGTAGGCGTGGAGCTCGCCCACCCCCTGGGCGACGCTGTTGGCGTAGGCGCTGCCCGGCAGGAACGGGAGGACACTCGAGGCGAGCGTCGCGATGTCGCCCACGGCGTCGTACCGGAACCCGCCGTAGCCGCCGTTGTCACCCAGCTGGTACGAGTTGATCGCAACGTCGGCTCGGTTGACGTGCGGGACGATCCCCGCCGTTGGGTGTTCGTCGGAGCCATAGAACGCTTGGAAGTCGGAATCGTTGAGCGCATAGGACGAGCCGCGTGCGTAGATGACCAGAACGTCGCCGCATGGCGTGTCTGCCCTCACCTGGGGCACCGGCGCGATCGTGAATATCGACGCGTTGAGCACCAGGCTCAGCACGAGCGTCAGGACCTGATGACGCCGAGACCGTGACATCTGTCTCCCCCTTGCCGGCGGTCGCCTGGCGGGCTACTCCTGGCTACTCGTTGAAACGCGCGGCGATGGTGACCAAGACCTTGGAGGGGTCGCTGCTCCCGATCCCCGCCGTGGTCCCGCCCGGCTTGTAGATGGTGACCTCGACGTGGTCGGTGCCACGCGTCGCCTCGACCCCGCACGAGTTGTAGGCCGGTGGCGGGTCGCACGCCGGCGCCGATGTGTGCCCGATGGTGAAGCCCGCGTCCGTCAGCAGGCCCGTCGCGGTCGCGAGGATGTCGGAGCCCGGGCCGTCGACGACGTAGTAGCGGATGACCTGCGGGCAGTTGCCCACGAAGCAGCCGATGTCGTCCTGGGAGCGGCTGGGGTCGGCCGCGTGGTCCTGGCCGGTCTCCGAGTAGACGCTGGTGTGGACCAGCTCCCAGGTGTCGGGCACGCCCAAGTCGTCTAGGACCGTGGCGTAATGGTCGGCGCCGGGCCCTGCGTGGCAGGCGCTAACGAGCAAGGCCACGGCCAGCAGACCGAGCATCCTCCGCGCTAGGCTGGCGCGGAGGCGATCCTCAGCGCGTCCGCTGACGGCGCGCCGCCGGACGTTCTCCCGGGAGGCCTTCCCCCAACCCACCGTTGCCTCCTCTCGGCCACGGGCTGCTCCTGGGCCGCACCGGCAGGATGCGGGACGGCCGCCTCCACGGCAAGTAGGCAGGGCTGCCTATGCTGGCCGGCCGAGCGGGCGGGGGCCCCCGCGCCCGCCCCTATGCCTGCCGGAGTTGCCACCGTACGGCGGCAGCGCCGCCGCTCAGCGGCGCGCCCCATCGCTACCGGCGTTGCCACCGAGCGACGAGCGCGCCGCCAGGCTTCGACCCCCCCGGCACGGTCCGTACACGCGACGCGTACACACTTGGGGTTGATCTGGGGCCCGGCGGCCGTACCTTCGGGATTAGGGCGCGACAACGTCCAGCGGAAGCCGAATTCCCGGCGCTGGCGACGACCGGCATCGTGCTCAGGAATTGCTGGTGGGCCGGGGCAGAATCGAACTGCCACAGCCGAAGGCGAGGGTTTTACAGACCCTTGGGCTCACCACCTGCCCAACCGACCCACGATGGTGGAGATGAGGGGACTCGAACCCCTGACCCCCGCGATGCGAACGCGGTGCTCTCCCAGCTGAGCTACATCCCCACTGGGGCCGCCTCCGAGCCTGTCGGAGCGACCGGCCCGGAAGTGTAGCACGCGACAGGCCGCTCTCCGGCCTCGGCCCCCGATATCCTCCCCCGATGCTCTCCGGCCTCGCGTACGGTCTCCTCGCCGCCCTGGGCTGGGGCGTCGTGGACGTCGCTGGCGCGATCACCGCCCGGCGCATCGGGAGCCTGCGCGTCCAGGTGGGCACACTGCTCGTGGGCGTGCTGTCGTTCCTGGTGTTCACCGCCCTGCGACCCGACCTGCTCGGCCCGGACTGGGCCGCGGGCCTGCTCGTGGGCCTGCCGCTCGGGGCGTTCGCTGCCGGCGGGTACGTCACGTACATGACGGCGCTTCGGCTGGGGCCGATCAGCGTGGTCAGCCCGGTGACCGTCTCGTACGGCGGGCTGTCGGTGGTGCTGGCCGTGGTCCTCCGGGGGGAGTCGCTGTCGGGGCTCCAGGCCGTCGGCGCGATCCTCGCCACGCTGGGGGTGGTGATGACCGCGGTCGTGCTCGAGGCGGGGACGCTGCGGAGCGCGCGGCTCGTCGGCTCTGGCGTGGCGATGGCCCTTGCGACGGTCGTCGTGTTCGGCCTGCTGGGCGTGGTCATGGCCGGCCCGATCCGAGACCATGGGTGGCTGCCGGTCCTGCTGGGCTCGCGGTTCGGCAACCTGGCGGCCGGCCTCGTGGCGCTCGCGATCGCCGTTCGCACCGGATCGTCCAGGTTCCGCGCCGTCCTGGAGCCCGGCTACCCGGTGACGCGCCGGATCTCGGCCCTGCTCATCCTCGCCGGCGTGTGCGACACCGCGGCCTTCTCGGCCTTCGCCATCGGCCTCGACCAGGCGCCCGTCTGGATCGTCACCCTGGCCAGCTCGTTCGGCCCCGTGCTCGTGGTCCTGTTCGCGATCCTGCAGCTGGGCGAGCGGCTGAGGCCCGTGCAGTGGGCCGGCCTGGCGGCGCTGGCGTTGGGGCTGGGGGTGCTGGCGCTGGCGGGCTGAGCAGCTCCGTCGTGCCCGGTGGTGGCCCCGTGCCCCGAGCGGCTCTGTCGGCGCTCCGTCCGCCCGTAGAGCCGCTCGGGGCATGCTCCGCGGACCGCTCGCCGGCCCTTGACGAGTAGAACAGACGTTCTGTTATTTCACGTCCGATGACTCGCGCATCCGACGTCTCCCAGGGCGGGCCGCGGGACGGCTGCCTCGCGAGGGCGGGCCTGTTGACGGGGCTCGAGGCGCCAGCCGCGCCGCAGGAGCCGTCCATGGCGTTCCCGACCCCGGCCGGCCTCGCGCTCGCGTCGACCTCGCCGCCGGCGCCCGAGCCCGAGCCCGCCGCCTCGGCCCCGCCGTCCTCGCTGATCGGAAAGGCCCCCACCTAGCGACCGATCCCCATGCGTCTGCTCTACCTGCTCTGGCCGCACCTGCCCCTCCGCCTCGCCCGGGCTCGCCTCGAGTCGGGCGGCGCCACCTCCGGCTCGTGGCCGACCGGCCCGATCGTCCTCGGCGGACAGCCCTGGACGGACGGGACCGTGCTCGATGCCGATCCGCTCGCCCGGGCGCTCGGCGTCCGGCGGGGGACCCCGCTGGGGGCGGCCCACCGCCAGGCGCCCGAGGCGGTCTTCCTGGACCCGGCGCCTGACCAGGACCGCGCCGCGGTGGAGGCCGCCTGTGAGCGGCTGGCCGCGTTGCTCGGCGCTGGTGGCACGCTTCGGCGACGAGGAGGCGCGCCTCCACGCGCGGGCGCGGGGCGAGGAGACGGAGCGGTTCCGGCCGCGCCGCGCCACTGAGCGGATGGCGCTGGGGCTGCCGCTGGACCCGCCTGCCGAGGGCCTCGACGCGCTGCGGTTCGTCCTCCGACGGCTGGCGGCGACACTCGCGGACCAGCTGGCGGCGCGGGGACGCTGAGGCGACCGGCGAGGCTCGGCCGAGCTTGGGATGGCCGCCCGTCGAGGGGCTCGCCCGATGACCCGGCTGCTGCGTGAACACCCCGTCGTGGACGCGGAGCTCGACGACGCGGGCCGCCTCGTCGCCATCGGGTGGAACGGGCGTCGCGAGCCGGTCGAGGTCTGCAACCGCTGGCGCGTGGAGGAGTCGTGGTGGCGCAAGCCCATCGCCCGCGACTATTACAAGGTGGTCGGCCGCAGCTGGCTCGCGCTGGTGTACCTGGACCGCCTCGCCGGCACCTGGCACCTCGAGCGCCTGTACGACTGACGGCCAGGCTGCGCGGCGCGCGGGCCGAGAGCCTCAAGCGCCAGCGTGGCCCTCATCCTGCCGCGCACGACGCCCGTGCTGCGCGGCGTGGCCAAGGAGCCGGACGCCCGGCCGTGCCTAGTGCGGCAGCGACGAGACGACCAGGAGCACGAGGAGCACCACGAGCACCAGAACCAGTGCCCCAGCCCCGATGACGTCGCGCTGCCTGACTTCCATCGACCATGCTCCTCTGCTCGTCAGCGTCAGCCTGCGGCACAACCGGCGCCGTACAGGATGCTGATCATCGTCGATTCGCCCGCGGGCTTGGCCGTCACCTGCGCCTTGCACCCGGGGGCGTCGCCCTGGACGTCGAGCACGTGCGAGCCGTCCTCGAGCGCCCCGCCGTCATCGACCTTGGCCCAGCGCGCTGCCAGCAGGGCGGTGCGGTACCAGCTGGCCACCTCGGCCGCCGTCGCCGACGACACCCACGCTCCGCTGACGGCCCCCCCCGGCGGCGTGTCGGCCACCGTGGCGCCGGGGTAGACCGGGAACCCGGCCGGGACCGCGTCGCGGATCCGGCCCCAGGGCGTCTGCGTGGTGCCCGCGGGCGGCGTCGCCGCCTCCGACGAGGCGCTGGCCGTCGCCTGCTCCCCGGCAGATGCGACGGGCGCCGAGGTCCCGACGGCTGGCCCCGGCGGCGACGTGGACGGGGCGGCGCTCGGGGCGCCAGGCGCTGCGGTGCACGCGCCCGCCGCCATGGCCAGGAGGAGGGCAGCAGCGAGCGGGCGCGACGCGGATCGCATGCACGCATCGTAGCCCCCGGAGCGGGCCGCGCAATCGAGGACCCCCGCCGATGGCTCGGCGGGGGTCCTGGCGTCGACCCGCCGGCTGCCCAGGGTCGGACGGGTCAGGTCGGCGGTCGCCATCGCCTGCGCCCGCCGCCACGAGATGGACGTGATCCTCGCCGGTCAGCCGGCCTCTGCGATCAGGGCGGGGAGGACGACGAAGATGAGGACCGCCAGGACCCCGATCGCGACCGCTCGGAGGAGCAGGTCCAGCGCGGGGCGGCTGGCGACATCGCGGCGAAGCCCGGTCATCATGCGCAAGAGACGCACGACCCCTCGGTTTGGTGGCGCGACCGCGCCGCATCCCGGGCGGCGGGGATCGGCCCGTACAATCCACGCTCGTGATCTCCCTCGTGCTGCCCGGCCGCTTCCGCGCCGCCCTGTTCGACATGGACGGCCTGCTGCTCGACTCGGAGCCGCTGTGGATCGGCGCCGAGGCGGAGCTGCTCGAGCGCCACGGCGACCGGTTCACCGAGGCGGACCGCGACGCGACCCACGGCCGCGCCCTCGACGATTCGGTGAGGGCGTATGCGGACCGGCTGCCCGAGGTCACCGTGGAGCAGCTCAAGGCAGAGCTGATGGGCCTGATGCGGGAGCGCTACGCTGCGGGGGCGCCGCTCCACCGGGGCGCTGCCGACCTCGTGCGTGCCCTCGTGGGCCGCGTCCGCCTGGGCGTTGCCACGTCCACGACCACGCCGCTCGTCGAGCTGGCGCTCCAGGGCGTCGGCCTGCTCGACGCGTTCGAGATCGTCTCGTCCGGGGCGGACCTCGGCGCCGGCAAGCCCGACCCGACGGTATTCCTCGAGGGGTGCCGACTGCTGGGCACCGACCCCGCCCATGCCGTGGCGTTCGAGGACTCGCCCGTGGGCGTGATGGCCGCGCACGCCGCCGGGATGTTCGTGGTGGGCGTGCCGGACCGGGACGGCGTCGCCGACCGGCTGGTGGCCGCCGGCGCCGACCTGCTGCTCGACTCGCTGGCCGACGTGGTGGTCGAGGGCGACTGAGGTGGGGAAGGCGGCGGGCAGGCCGGGGCCGCCGCGCACGATCGCGCTCCCCGCCGAACTCGCGCCGTTCACGGGCGACGGCCTGGTGACGCGTGGCGACTACGACGCTGTCCTGTTCGCGGGCGCCGACTTCAGCGGCCAGTCGGCGGACGACGCGGCGTTCCTCGGCTGCCGCTTCGAGCGCTGCGGTCTGGACGAGGTCTCACTGCGCCGGGCGCACATCTCCGAGTGCCAGCTCGACGAACTCCACGCCACCACCCTCGACGCGACGGATTCGACGTGGCGCGACACGCTGGCCGCGGTCGGCCGCGTTGGCGCCCTGCTGGCGGCAGGGGCGTCGTGGTCCTCCGTGCGGGTTCGCGGCGGGCGGCTCGACCTGGTGGACCTGTCGGGCGCCAAGCTCCACGGCGTCGCCTTCGACGGCTGCGCCATCGGCGAGCTGGACCTCGGTGGCGCCGAGGCGCGGGGCCTCTCGTTCGAGGGCTGCCGGATCGAGCTCCTCGACGTCACGGGCGCGCGCCTCAGCGCGGTTGACCTCACCGGCGCGACCGTCGGGGCTGTGCTGGGCGTCGCGGGACTGCGCGGGGCGGAGATCACGCCCGCGCAGCTCGTGGATCTTGCCCCGCAGCTGGCGGCCCACGTGGGCCTCAAGGTGCGGGACGCGTGACCTCGGGCCTCAGCTGACCGCGACGGCCACTCGCGTCACCGGGAACTCGACGATCGTGTGCGTGCGCTGGGGCGGCGTGGACGGCGGGCTCAGGTAGACCTCGCGGGGCGGGCCTGCGATCGCGAGCCCGTGGTCGGGGATCCACGCCGAGAGCAGGTCGTAGGTGGTGCCGACGGTCTCGTAGGGCCCGACGTGCAGCTGGCTGGCGAAGGTGCCGGGGGCCAGCTCCGTCATGCGCCACGGCGCCGGCGGCGCCAGCGTGCCGGACACCGGGGTGCAGACCTCGATGTCGAGGGGCTCACCCGGAGTCGGCATGGAGTGGTAGATGACGAAGGGCGGACCGGCGGCCTCCACGTTCGCGGCGCTGATCGCGGCGAACACCTCGCCGAACGCCTGCCCCAGGGTCGGGCCGATCGATGGCAGGTCCACCTGCAGGCGCTTTGCGACCACGCGCAGTGCGGGCCGGTCGACGACGTGGACTTCGTGCTCCATGGCACGCCTCCTCGCGGCGGCAGTGCGTGGAGCCGCCGACGGGGCGATCGTCGCGGGCCGACGCGGCAGGTGCCAGAGGCCTTCGGCTCTTGCCTGTATTAGAACATTCGTTCTAGTATCAGGACTCCGCCCTGGAGACCGACCTCGCGACCGCTGGCGCCGATCCCGCGCTCGCGCGCGCCTGGCGGGAGGGCATCGCGAACTCCGTCGCCATCGCCGCCGCCTGCCGCGTGGAGCTGTCGTTCGAGCGGTACCGCTTCCCCGGCTTCGAAGTGCCCAGGGGCGAGACGCCGTTCAGCCACCTGTCCGCGCTGTGCTGGGACGGCGCCCGGCGGCGATACCACCCGTTCACGCCCGCGGTGGTGCGCCAGCTCGCGCACGAGCTCGACGTCATCGAGAAGACCGGCCTCGCCGAGTTCTTCCTGATCTGCTGGGACCTCATGCAGTTCGCGAAATCGCAGGGGATCCCGGCGCAGGGACGCGGGAGCGCGGCCGACTCGATCGTCGCGTACGTGCTGGGGATCACGCGCGTGGACCCCATCCGCCACGAGCTGCTGTTCGAGCGGTTCATCAACGAGGGCCGGACGGCGTACCCCGACGTGGACATCGACTTCTCCTCCGAGCGGCGGGAGGAGGTGATCCAGTACGTGTACGGCAAGTACGGGCCCGAGCACACGGGGATGGTCTGCAACCTCGTGACGTACCGGGCGCGCTCCGCCGTGCGCGAGGTGGGGTACGCGCTGGGTTCCCGCGGCCGCTGGTCGATCGGGTGGCGAAGGCGCTCGAGACGTACGACAGCGTGATGGTCCGCGGGACCTCGAGGCCGAGGGGGGGCTTCGCCCAGTTCTTCGTGCGGCCGGGCGAGGAGGGCGGCTCGGCGGCGTCGGCCGGCTCGGGCCCGTCCGCTCTGGGTGCTTTGCCGGCGCCCGCCGCTCCGCCGGACCCTGGTGCCGCGGCGGCGCTCGCCGAGGCGCAGGGGCTGACCGACGCGATGGGCCAGCTGAACCACGCGCGCGGCGGGTGGATCCGTGGCGGCGGGGCGGGGGAGCGCGGTGACGGGCGGCTGGCCCGGGTCGAGGACGTGCGGCTGGCGGGGGCGGGGGCGTTGGCGGGGG
>JAKAMV010000830.1 GCA_021812735.1 Chloroflexota bacterium
GACCATCAGCGAGGACGAGCTCGCCGAGGGCTTCGCGATCATCGATCGGGCCCTCACGCTCGTCGATCAGATGCTGGCCGGCTAGCGGGCACGGGGCACGGGGCACGGACCGATGGCGGGTGTGGCGTCCCCCTCGATCTCGATGACGGTGCGTCCCTCGGATGCGGCCGCGGGGGTCGGCGGCCTCTCGCGCGCTCGGCGCAGCGCGGCGATCACGGTCGTGGTGCTCGCGATCCTCGTCGCCTGGGAGGGGTTGAAGTGGCTGGGCGGCGACCCGTGGCGGCTCCACGGCGAGGTCCTCGGTCTGCCCATCGACTACGTCCACTTCCCGCCCTTCCACTGGTCGATCGCCGCGGACTTGGCACTGCCGCACGTCTGGACGGTCGCCGCCGCTTTCGTGGAGCCCTCGCAGCGCTATGGCCCCCCAATGTGGCAGGTGCTGCTGGGCGCCGCGGCCTTCACGTTGCGTGAAGCACTCGCCGGTTTCCTGGCCGGCGCGGTGCTGGGCCTGCTCCTCGGGATCGTCTTCGTCCAGTCGCGCCTGCTGGAGCGTGCCTTCGTGCCATACGTGGTCGCCTCGCAGACGGTGCCGATCATCGCCATCGCGCCGATCGTGGTGATCTATTTGGGGGCGCACTGGGAGTCGGTGGCGATCATCGCGGCGTACCTGACCTTCTTCCCTGTCACTGTGGCCGCGCTGCGCGGCCTCCGGTCCGCCGATCCGCGAGCGTTCGAGCTGCTGCGCGCGGTCGCCGCCTCGGACCGTCAGGTCCTCTGGAAGCTGCGCCTGCCGGCAGCCGTCCCCTACCTGTTTGCCGCCTTCCGCATCTCGGCCAGCGCGAGCGTGGTGGGCGCGATCGTCGGCGAGCTCCCGTCGGGGATCACGGACGGCCTGGGCGGCCAGATCCTGAACAACGTCCAGTACTACATCACGGGCCCGGAGAAGCTGTGGGCGACGATGATCGTCGCTGCGCTGGTCGGGATCTGCTTCGTGGGGCTGGTGCGCTTCGCCGAGGCGATCCTGACGCGCGGCCGTTACCGGCCCGTGGTGGCCTGATGGCCAGGACGTCTGCGTCGACACCGCAGCCGACGGAGGAGCGATGAGCGAGCCGATCGCAAGCGGCCCCCAGTCAGCCATTCCCCTTGCCCAGCACGTCGTCGAGATCGTCGGGGCGGGGCGCACCTTCGGCCGGGGCCCGGGTGCCGTGACCGCCCTCGAGGGGATCGACCTCACGATCCAGGCCGGCGAGTTCGTCTCGCTGATCGGGCCTTCGGGCTGCGGCAAGTCGACGCTGTTGCGACTGATCGGCGATCTGATCCCGGCCACCACGGGGAGCATCCGGGTCAACGGGAAGCCCGCCGCCGCCGCCCGCCGCGGCCGCGAGTACGGCATCGTCTTCCAGGCCCCCGTGCTGATGGACTGGCGCACCGTCGAGCGCAACGTCGAGCTGCCGCTCGAAGTGATGGGCTACACGCGTGAGGAGCGCCAGCGGCGCTCGGCTGAGATGCTGAGCCTCGTCGAGCTGGCGGACTTCCGGCGTACGTACCCCTGGCAACTCTCGGGCGGCATGCAGCAGCGGGTCGCCATCGCGCGTGCGCTGGCGTTCGATCCCAAGTTGCTGCTGATGGACGAGCCGTTCGGCGCGCTCGACGAGATGACCCGCGAACGCATGAACCTCGAGCTGATGGGGATCTGGCGCCGCACCGGCACCACGATCGTCTTCGTCACGCACTCGATCCCGGAGGCCGTCTTCCTCTCGAGCCGGGTCGTCGTGATGTCGGCGCGACCGGGCCGCGTCATCCGCATCATCGACGTCGATCTGCCGCAGCCGCGGACGGCGGAGACGCGCGAGCTGGAACGCTATTTCGAACTGGTGACGGCCGTGCGCGAGGCGCTGCGGCAGCGCGGCGACGAGGGTGGCGCGGGGGCCCTGGACGACGCGGCGCTGCGGATTCGCGCGGAGGGGTACGCGTGAGCGCAGAGGCCGTCGTCGAGCGTCGTCGCGCGGCGGCCGAACGACGGCTTGCCGGCGGCCGCTGGGGAGGTCGACTGCGGGGAGCTGTCCCGCCGCTGGTGGTGTTCGTCGCCGTCATGGTGCTCTGGGAGTTCTCGTTGGCGGCGCTCGGGGTGCAGCAGTTCCTGTTGCCGCGCCCGAGCGTGATCCTGGCCGCGCTCATCGACCAGCAGGCGAACCTCTCACGGGCCGTCGTCTACACGGCCACCGAGGCGCTCGGCGGCCTCGCCATCGGCTGCCTGCTCGGGGTCGTGGCCGCCTTCGCGACGGCGCGCTGGCTCACCGCACGTGAGGCGCTGCTGCCGGTCGCCATCGCCGCCAACTCGATCCCGATCATCGCCTTCGCGCCGATCACCAACATCTGGTTCGGATCGGAGAACCCGGTCTCCCGGATGGCAATCGTGGCGCTGATGGTCTTCTTCCCCGTGATGGTGAACACGGTCCGTGGCCTGACGCAGGTCGACCCGGCGGCGCTGGAGCTGATGCAAGCCTGCGCGGCCTCCGACTGGCAGATCCTGCGCAAGGTGCGCGTCCCGAACGCGCTGCCCTACCTGTTCACCGCCCTGAAGGTCGCCACCACGCTCAGCGTGATCGGAGCGGTGGTCGGTGAGTACTTCGGCGGACCGCGGTACGCGCTCGGGATCTACATCACCTCAGAGGCCTACGTCTTCCGATACCCCAACGCCTGGGCGGCCATCGTGATCGCCTGCGCGCTGGGGATCGGCTTCTACCTCGTTGTCCTCGCGGTCGAGCGGGTGGCCCTGCCGTGGCACGTCTCGAACCGCCAGGCAAGCTCCTGACACGCGCTGACGGCCCCGCCGGCGCGCGCGCGGGCGGGGCGCCGGGAACGCGGCACGGCCGGATGGCAGAAAGGGGGGACGCAGCGGAACGGGCTACAGCTGGCGCGGGGTAGGGTCAGATCATCTGAGGAGGACGTGGTCCATGAACAGGTCTCGCCGGGCCTTCGGGCTCCTGGCCGTGGTGGCGCTCGTCGTTGGCGCCTGCTCGAGTACGGGAGGGAACGCCGCCGGCAGCGCGGCGGGCGGGAGTGCTGCACTCACCAAGGTGCGCTTCGTCCTGCAGTGGGTGCCGCAGGCGCAGTTCGCCGGGTATTTCGCGGCGCAGGCGCAGGGCTACTTCCGGCAGGAGGGACTCGACGTCCAGATCCTGCCGGGCGGGCCCGACATCAACCCGATGCAGGTGGTGGCCTCCGGGGGTGCCGAGATCGGCACGACCTGGGTGCCCAAGATGCTCGCCTCGCGCGAGGGTGGCACGGACCTCGTGGACATCGCGCAGATCTTCCAGCGTTCGGGGACGCTCGAGATCTCGTTCAAGGACAAGAACATCAACTCGGTCGCCGACCTGCGCGGCAAGAAGGTCGGGACCTGGTTGGGCGGCAACGAGCCCGAGCTCTTCGCGGCCCTCACCAAGAACGGCATCGACCCGAACAACCCGAACGACGTGACGATCGTCAAGCAGCCGTTCGACATGTCCCAGTTGCTCACCGGCCAGACCGACGCGGCCGAGGCGATGATCTACAACGAGTACGCGCAGGTCCTCGAGGCGACCAACCCCGCCACGGGCAAGCTCTATCAGCCCAGCGACATCAACGTGATCAACTTCAACCAGGTCGGCACGGCGATGCTGCAGGACATGATCTTCGCCTCCGCCAAGTGGCTCGCCACGGGCACCAACCAGCAGACGGCGGTGCACTTCCTGAAGGCCTCGTTCGAGGGCTGGATCTACTGCCGTGATCATGCGGCGGACTGCGTGCAGGACGTGTTGAAGGCCGGCTCCAAGCTGGGTGCTAGCCACCAGGCGTGGCAGATGAACGAGGTCAACGCCCTGATCTGGCCGTCGCCCAACGGGATCGGCATGCTCGACAAGACGGCCTGGGATCAGACCGTCCAGATCGCCACGCAGTACGGGATCCTGAAGGCCCCGCCGACCGCCGGCGCATACCGCACGGACCTCGCGCAGCAGGCCCTAGCCGCGCTCGGGAGCGGCGTCGACACCAAGGGTGCGAGCTTCCAGAAGGCGACCGTCACGCTCAATCCAGGC
>JAKAMV010000831.1 GCA_021812735.1 Chloroflexota bacterium
GACGCGAACCGCGAGCCGCTCAAGGGCACGGTCGAGATCGACGAGACGTTCATCGGCGGCCAGCAGCTCGGCCTCCGGGGCGGACGGCAGATCGCCGGGCGCGGGGCGCTCCTGGTCGCGGTCGCGGTCGAGGTCCGCGGCGAGGGGTCGGGGCGCGTCCGCGCCGAGGTGGTCCCCGACGGGACCGCAGCGACGCTGTCGCGGTTCATCGCCCGCAACGTCGAGCAGGGCTCCACCGTGCTCTCGGACGGGCACCGCGGCTACCAGGGCCGCGAGGGCGTGGCCGCCCAGGGCTACACCCACCTGCCCCGGACCCAGGAGAGCTTCCGGCTCGCCGGCACTGAGGACGTCGTGCCGCACGCGCACCGCGCGATCTCACAGCTCAAGGCGTGGCTGCTGGGCACGCACCGCGGCGTCGGGGCCGACCAGCTCCAGGTCTACCTCGACGAGTTCGACTTCCGCTGGAACCGCCGACGGAACCCAATGGCGGGTTTCCAGACGCTGCTGGGACTTGGCACGCACCGCGAGCCGACGACCTACGAGGCGATCCTCGGCAGGCCGTCCGAGTCGGGGACCGCGAGGCCACGCGGGAGGAGGACGGGGCTGACGCGGGTAACGGCTACGGGCGATCCTCGGCCAGCAGGTTGAGGATCAGGCGGATCACGAGGTCCTTGTGCGACGCCTCGCTCTCGGCGACGAGCAGGGCGAGGGCAACGAGGGCCGTGTCCGAGAATCGTGGCTGCCCGCTCGTGCCGAGCAGTGCGTTGTTCCGTAGCAGGTAGTCGAGGAACAGCAGCGATGCCGTCCGCTTGTTGCCGTCGGAGAGCGGGCGGTCCTTGATCACGAAGTAGAGCAGGTGGGCCGCGCGGGACTCGATGGTCGGGTAGAGCGCCTCGCCGCCCCACGTCTGCTCGATGTTGAGCAGGGTCGACTCGAGGGCGTCACCGCGCTCTTGGCCGAACATGCCGGGGTTCTCGCCGCGGACGACCATGTCATCGCGCAAGGTGCGGATCGCGTCGCGCGCCGTCGCGATGTCGAGCGAGGCAGTCGGTGCCGAGGTCTGGCCGGGCGCGGGTGAGAGCTGGTTCTCGTCGTAGGCCCGCAGCATTCGCCAAGTGCGCGCGTAGTGCTGGACGACCTCGAGGACGGCCTGGCCCTCCGCCGTCACGAGCTGCTGATTGCGGAGAGTCGCGGTGAGCAGGGCGACCGCCTGATCGAAATCCACGCCGCGGGCGAGCAGGCGCTTCTCGTTGAGCGTGTAGCCTTTGATCAGGTGATCCCGCAGGGTCCTGGTCGCCCAGGTGCGAAACTGGGTGCCGCGCTTTGACTTGACGCGGTAGCCGACGGAGATGACCACGTCGAGGTTGTAGAAGGTGGCGGGGCGTCCGCCCTCGGAGGTTCTATGCAAGATCTGCATAGAACTCACACCGCGACAACTCGCCCTCTGCAAACACGTTCCCCACGTGTCGCGCGATCACCGACTGGTCGCGATCAAACAGCTCCACCATCTGCGCCTGGGTCAACCAAACCGTCTCGTCACGAACGACGACTTCGACCCGCGCGTCACCATCGGGCGCTTCGTAGAGGACGACCTCGCCCGTCTGCTCGCTGATCTCGGTGACATCGCTCATGATCCCATCTTGCGGCCGCTCAAGTTCGGAGACAACCGGATAATCAGGAGCCGGCTACACGACCCTCAACGGCCGCGAGGGGTTCGATCTGTGGCAGCTCGACCCGAGGACGGGGGACGTCATCCGCCGCCCAGGTGAGGGCTGCGGCTCGATGGGCGCGAGCCGCTGAGGAGGAGAGCTGACGACGGAAAGACAATGGCCGTCCTCGACGGGGCTGCGAGGGGCGCCACGCTCTTCGCGCTCCTGGCGCCGGGGCTCTGGTTCTCGTTGGCATCGAGCCGCGCGCGCCTGGCGGCACACGGCGCTCGGCGTCGCGAGCGGGAAGCCGGCTACACGACCGAGTACGCCCGTCGAGGAGGGGACCTGTGGCATCTCGACCCCGACACCGGGGCGGTGCTCCGGCGCCCGGGTGACCCGCTGATCACCCGGGCTGATGCCCGCCGCATCAGGGAGGGCAGCTACCGGCTGCCTCCGGGCGGGACCGGGGGGCTGGCCGACGAAGGTGGGCGTGGACGTGCGCGGGTGACGGGTGGGGAGCTGTCCTGGGCGGCGCGGCCCCCCGCCCCGGATGGACCGGCCGCCGGCTCCCTCGACATGGGATGATCAGCGGATGAGTGAGGGCGGCATCCCGTCGGCGTGCCCGTACCTGGGCCTGCGCGACGACCCGGCGACGTCGTTCAGCTACGCCTCGTCGGGGCAGGGCTGCCACAGCACGTCGCGCTACTTCCCGGTCGACCTGTCGAGCCAGTCGGTGACGTGCCTCACCGCGGGCCATGACGAGTGCCCTCGGTATCGCGCCGCAGGCCCGAGCCCGCTGCCGGCAGCCCAGCCGATCACGGCCCTGGGCATTGCCATCCAGGACTCCCTGGCGGCACCGAAGCCGCGCCGCCGATCGGCGGTCGGGCTCCTCCCGGTCGTGCTCGCCATCCTGGTCGTCACCGCGGTGGGCGTGGCCATCGGCATCGCCGTGGCGGCCGCCGCCGTCGGATCCGCGGCCGCGTCCCCGCCCGCGGCAGCCCCGATCGCGAGCCCGGCCCCGGCGTCGTCGGCCCTCGAGCCAACGCCGACGCCGGGGCCGTCGTCCCCGCCCGCAGCGTCGCCGGGCGCGTTGCCGACCCTGCAGCCCTCGGCCTCGACGAGTGCACGGCCGAGCCCGGCGCCATCGGCCACGGCACGGCCCAAGGCGACCCTTCGCACCCACGTGGTCGTCCACGGCGAGACGCTGACCGGCATTGCGGCGCGGTACGGCGTGACCCCGCAGGCCATCGCCAGGGCCAACGGCATCACGAACCTGAGCCTCATCATTCCCGGCACCGTGCTCGTCATCCCGTAGGCGCCCGGGCGCCCCGCGGGCGGTGACCCCCACAGATGGGGGGATAGGGGGGCTTGAGCGGCCTGTTATCCTCGGTTGGCTGGACTGCGCCGCAGTCGCATGCCGCACGGATGGTCAACAAGGGCAGGGTGGAGAACGCCCGAGGAGGTCATTCAAGGAATGTCGATCCGGCTCGCCGCCTCACGCGCCCTAGCTCTCGGAGCCCTGTTCGCGGCGATGGCTTCCGGCCTCGCGCTCGGCTACGCGGGCCAGGTCGCCGCCACCGTCTCCGTTTCCGGCCCGGCCGCCCAGCAGAGCTGCGGGGTGGAGATCCCCGTCTCGGCCCTGATCGAGGAGGCGAGCGGCTCGCCGATCGCCGGCCAGCCGGTGGCCTGGTCGTTCAGCTCCGGCGCCATCACCGGCGACCGGATCATCAGCACCTCGACCACCACAGACTCCACGGGCATGACGACGACGCACGTCGTGATGGCCTGCTCGGCGCACACCGCCTCGGTCCTCGCCGCGGCTGACAACGTGTCCGGCACCGTGATGATCACCACGACCGGCAAGGGCCTGCCGCGCACCGACGTCGCCGTCGGGAGCGGGACGTCCGGCCTCGCTGTGGCCCTTGCCGCCCTGGCCGTCCTCGTCGGCTCCGGCACCATCCTGCGCCGCTTCGCCGCCGACCGCCGCTGACCGCTGACGGCTCCGTCCAGCCGGCCGCCGACGATCGAGGCAGCGCAGGGTGACCATGGCCAACGTGTCCCCGCCATCGTCCGCGGTCCGGACTGACCGCCCGTGACGGCGTCGCCTCCGGGCACGCGCCGCCGCCACCGGAGGTCGCGCGCATCCCGCCTGCTGCGCCGGCTGGGACTCCGGTCGGGCAGGTTCGGCCAGGCGCTCCTCGGGCTCGGGGCGGTGGTCGCGCTGGCGGCCGTCGCCGTGGCGCTCAGCGGGGGCTCCGGCACGGCCGACCCGGCCGCCGCCTCGTCGCCGCTCGCGCCGGGCGCCGCAGCGACGGCATCGCTGCCAGCTCTTCCAGGGCTGCCTTCGCCGCCGCCCGTGTCGTGGGCGCCCTCCGACGCCCTCGGCTCGCCTCCGCCGATCTCCGGTGGAGGCGGCAGCGCC
>JAKAMV010000092.1 GCA_021812735.1 Chloroflexota bacterium
GGGGTCGTTCACGGTGACGACGAGGTCAGCGCGACGGACCCAGCCCCGCTCCCGTCGCCTCCACACGGCGAGCGCCGGGCCCGGCACGCCGGCGACGTTGTTGGACTCGAGGATGACGTCGATGACGTCGTAGACCACGCGGGCGGGCCTGCCCCCGCGCCGCGCGTCGGCCGCGAGGCGGTTGGCGACCGGGATGGTCAGGATGCCGAACGCGTGGTACAGGTCCGCCGGCGGCACCTCGGCCGCCAGCGCCGCCGCCCACGCCCGCACGTGGACCGGCCAGGCGACGAGCTTGACGGCGCTGTCCGCCCAGCGGGCGAGCCGCGCGCGCGGCCCCCGAGCCCGCGGCCGGGATGCGTCGGTCTGCCAGCGGGCCCATCGGCCGCGCGGCCGGTATCGTCGGACGCGAACGCCCGCGTCGTCCTCCTCGGCGGCATGGCGCCCGTCATCGACCGCCGCGATCTCCACCTCCCAGCCCGCCGCCTGCAGGCTGCGCGCCACGCGGAGCCCGCGCGAGTACGGGGCGGCGGCGTTGGCCACCAGCAGGACGGCGCGCCGGCGCGGCGCCTGTGTCACCACGGCCGCCCGGTCAGGTCGGTGTAGGCGTCGAGCAGCTTGCCCATCTGGGTCTCCCAGTTGAACTCGCCGTGCGCGGCCGCCAGCGCCCGCTCGCCCATCGCGCGGCCCCCGTCCGGGGCGTCGAGGACCGTGCGGAGGGCCGCCGCCACCGAGGCCGGGTCGCGCGGGTCGCAGAGCACGCCGCAGCCCGTGGCCAGGACGATGTCGGCCATCCCGGGCAGGTCCGAGGCCACCACCGGCACGCCGGTCGCCATCGCCTCGAGCAGCTTGTTGGGCGTGGTGAGCCGGTGGTTCAGCGTGGTGGGCTGGATGGGCATCGCCACCACGTCGGCCGAGGCCACCCAGTCGAGCAGCTCGGTGGGCGGCACGGCGTCCATGACCCGGACGCGACCGCCGAGCGCGGGGTCGGCCGCGGCCGCGTCGATCCGCGCCCGGAGGCGGCCGTACCCCATGAGCACGAGGGTCGCGCCCGGCACCTGCGGCAGGGCCTCGATCAGCTGCTCGATCCCGCGGTCGGGGGAGAAGCCGCCCTGGTACAGGACCACGCGCTGGTCCCGCGACAGGCCGAAGCGCTCGTGGAACCGACGGGCCCTCGGCCGGGCCGGCTGGTAGCGGTACGAGCAGTTGAGCGCGATGACGGGCAGCGGCACCTGCCAGCGCGCCGCCATGACCTCCGCGTAGGGCCGGTTGACGGTGGCCACGCGGCCCGCCCGGCGGGCCCACCGGCGCTCGGCGGCGCCGACGACGCGCCGCACGGGCGCGGGCAGCCGGGCGAGATTGCCGGCATCCACGTAGATGTCGCGGGCGTCGTAGACGACGCGGGCGCCCGGGTGGCGGGCCGCGAGGCCGAGCGCCACGGGGATGCCCATGTACGCCATCCCGTGGTAGACGTCGGCCCCCTCGTCCAGGGCGCGACTGGCCTGGGCCTGGGCGCGCACCACCAGCGCCATGGCCGCGATGCGCCACAGGCCGCCGACGACGCGCCGCGCCCGGGCCGCGGCGGCTCCCACGTCGCGGCGGGCGGGAGTCCTGCCGGCGCCTGTTACCGTCGCGCCGCTCGAGGGCGTGGGCGGCCCCGCCGGCGCCGCCTCCTCCGCCATGGCGTCGGAACCGCCCGCCGCACCGCGTCGCCGGGCCAGCGCCTCCCGCACCGGGGCGGGCAGGGGCAGCCCGTCCGCGGCCGTGGCCCGCACGCGGCGGATCCGGTACCCGGCCGGGTGGGTCTCGTCGGCCGGCGTCCCGGGCCCGAGGCGGGCCAGCACCGTGACGGCGTGGCCCCGGGCGGCCAGGGCGCTCGCGATCCGGTAGGTGCGCGAGTCGAACTCGCCCGTCGAGGGCAGGACGAGCGTCAGCCGCTGCGGGACCGGCGCGGGCCGCGTCATCGGGACGTGGCCGGGGCGGCGAGGCGTGCGTACAGGGCGACCAGGCGCGCCGACTCGTGCTCCCAGTTCCAGCGCTCGTGCGCGGCGGCCAGGCAACGGGCTCGGAGGCGCCGCCGCTCGTCATCGGGGGCCTCCAGCACGCGCCGGATCGCCGTGGCGATGGCCGCCGGGCTGCCCGGGTCGCACACCTCGCCCAGCGGCCCCTCGGGGTTGTCCAGCACGACGCGGCGCAGGTCGGGGAAGTCGGACGCCACCACGGGCACGCCCGCGGCGAGCGACTCGAACAGCTTGTTCGGCGTCGAGAGGTAGTGGTTGAGCGTGCTGGGCTGGAGCGCCATCACGTCCACGTCGGCCGTCGCCACCCAGGCCAGGAGCACATCGGGCGGCACCGCGTCGAGCACGTGGACGCGTCCGCCGTAGCGCGGGTCCGCCGCCATCCGGTCCAGGTCGGCGCGCATGCCCCCGTAGCCCAGGTACAGCGCGTGGACTCGCTCCAGGCCGGGCTCGAGGATCGCCTCGGCCAGCTGCTCCAGGCCGCGATGCGCCGAGAACCCGCCGTGGTAGAGCGCCACGGGCGTGTCCGCGGGGATGCCGGCCGCCCGGCGCAGCAGGTCGTCGGGCGCCGCGGGCGGCGTCCAGGCGGGCGGGCAGTTGTGGACCACGACGACCTCGTCCGCCCCGAGACGCGTGCGCAGCTCGCCGGCCAGCGCGTCGTTCACGGTGACCACCGCCGCGGCCTCGGACGCCCAGCGACGCTCCAGGCGGGCGAAGAGGCGCCGGACCCAGCCGGGCCTCGTGGCGTTGGTGCCCGACTCGAGGAAGATCTCGTGGCTGTCGTAGACGACGGCGCCGGCGCCGTTGCGGGCCCGGGCGCGGATGGCGGCGGGAAGGCCGGTCAGGTCGTGGCCGTGGTACACGTCGGCGGGCCCCGCGGCGGCCGCGGCGTTGGCCGCCCAGCCCAGGGTGGCCCAGCGCCAGCGGATCAGCCAGTCGAGGAGCGAGCCCCCGGGCGGGGTCCGGCGGCCGAGGGCGCGGCCGAGCAGGAAGAACGGCAGCCGGACCACGGACCACGGGACGGCCGCCAGGCCCACGCCCAGGCCCAGGAGCAGCTCGCCGATGCCGCGGGGGAGCGTCTTGAGGCCGCCCAGGATCCGCAGGCCCACCCACCTCGCCAGCCGCCACGGGTGGCGGATGAACGCCAGCAGGATCCGCCAGCCGCCGGGGATCGGCACCCGCGTGATCGTCACCTTGCCGCGCGTCTCGCTGTCGCCGGTGCGCGAGGTGGGGTTGCCCGGCCGGCCAATGATCGTGACGTCATGGCCCGCGTCGGCCAGCGTGGCCGCCTCGCGCAGGACGCGCGCGTCGGTCCGCACGTCGTTGTAGACGAACATCACGACCCGGCTCATCGCGCCGCCCGGTCCTTCAACCGGCCCTCGGCCAGCGCGGCGGCGATCGCCTCGCCGGCGCCCGCGGGAGCCAGGTCGAACCCGGCAGCGCGCTCGGCGGCGAGGCGAGGCGCGTCGGCCGGCGGGGCGAGGCGGGCAAGCTCGGCGGCGGCGCGGGCGCGGTCGAGGCCCACGACCACCATCCGCCCCCCCGACTCGGCCACGGCCTCCACCCACTCCGTGCGGTCGCGCAGGACCAGGCACGGGGTGCGGAGCCAGGCGGCCTCGCGCTGGACGCCGCCCGAGTCCGTCAGCACGGCAGCGGCATGGAGCTGGAGGGTGAGCGTGGTGCGGTAGCCCTGGGGCGGGACCACGTGGACGCGCGGGTCCAGCGCGACCCCGGCGCCCTCGAGGGCGGTGCGGGTGCCGGGATGCAGGGCGAGGACCACGGGCCGCTCGGCCGCGGCGTCAGCGAGGATCGCCGCCCAGGCCCGCATGGCGTCGGCGTCGCGATTCTCGGCGCGATGCACGGTGGCGAAGGCGTAGCCGCCCGGCGCGAGCGCCAGGCGCAGCCGGGCGGCCACCTCGGCCAGCGCGGCGGGATCGCGGACCTCGCGGCCGATCCGGCTCGCCAGGTCCGCCATGAGGTCGCCCACCTGCAGGACGCCCTCGGTCACGCCCTCGGCGGCGAGGTTCGCCACCGCGGCGGGCGTGGGCGCGAACAGCCAGCGAGCGAGGTGATCGGCCACGAGGCGGTTGAGCTCCTCCGGCATCCGCCGGTCGAACGAGCGCAGGCCCGCCTCCACGTGGGCCACGGGAATGCCGAGCTTGGCGGCCGCCAGGGCGCCGGCCAGGGTCGAGTTCGTGTCGCCGTAGACGAGCACCGCGTCGGGGCGCTCGGCCAGCAGGATGGGCTCCAGCGCCAGCAGCATCCGCGCGGTCTGCTCCGCGTGGCTGCCCCCGCCCACGCCCAGTGCGTGGTCCGGCTGCGGCAGGGAGAGCTCGGCGAAGAACGCGCCGGCCATCGCCTCGTCGTAGTGCTGGCCCGTGTCCACGAAGACCTCCTCGTGGACGGCGCGCAGGGCCGGTCCCAACGCCGCGGCCTTGATCAGCTGCGGACGGGTCCCCACGACGCTGACGATACGCACGGGCTGCTCTCCGGCTCGGGCTCGACGGCGGACGCGGGCTGGCGGCGGGTCAGGCGCCCGCGCGAACGCGCGTGCCGGCCTGGACGCCCACGCCCACGTACGCGACGCCTTCGGGGAGGGCGAGCGTCCGCAGGCTGTTGCGGCCGTCGTAGACCACGGCGAGGCTCGGGAACCAGGCCGGGTCCAGCGCGGCGAACTGCCGGTCGGCGGTCTGCGCGATGACGGCGCGGAACGGCCCGGGCTCGCCCCAAGGCCAGGCCCGCGCCCCCAGCGCCTCAACCTCGGCCGGGGTCATCAGCGGGTCGTAGGCGGCGACGTCCGCCCCGGCGGCGAGGAGATCGCTGATCAGCGGGATGGCACGGCTGTACGCCAGCTCCTTCACGCCCTCGCGGTACGTGATGCCCAGCACCAGCACCGGCTGGCCGCGCAGCCCGCCGAGCGCCGTGGCGACGATGCCCAGCGCGCGGTCGGTCTGGTCGTCGTTGACCTGGCGGGCCGTCTCCACGATCCGCAGGCCGGGCGCCCGCGCGAGCAGCAGGTGCGGGTAGACGGGGATGCAGTGCCCGCCCACGCCGATGCCCGGCTGGTGGATATGGCTGTACGGCTGGCTGTTGGCGGCCGCGATGACCTCGGTCACGTCGATGCCGTGGAGGTCCGCCACGCGGGCGAACTCGTTGGCCAGGCCGATGTTGACGTCGCGGTAGGTGGTGTCCGCGAGCTTGCTGAACTCAGCCGCCTCGGAGCTGGACATGGCCACCACCTCGGCGTCGAGCACCGAGGCGTAGAAGGCGGCCGCGCGGTCGGTGGACGCGGGCGTGGTGCCCCCGACGAGCTTGGGGTACGCGGCGAGGTTCGCCAGCACCGCGCCCGAGAACAGGCGCTCGGGCGAGAACGCCACGTGGAAGTCCTGCCCGGCGACGAGCCCGCTGGCGCGCTCGAGGCGAGGGGCGAAGCGCTTGCGGGTGTCGCCGATCGGCAGCGTGGTCTCGAAGATCACGGTCGAGCCGGCGTGCACGCCGGGCGCGATCGAATCGACGGCGGGGTCCATATACCGGTAGTCCGGCTGGTGGTTCGCGTCGAGCATCACCGGGACGATCAGGACCACGACGTCCGCGTCGCGGGCGGCCGCGGCCGCGTCGAGCGTGGCCCGGAGGCGGCCCGCCGCGTGCACCTGCGACACCAGCTCGGCCAGGCCCGGCTCCTCGCCCACGTGCGACCTGCCGGCGTTGATGGCGTCCACCACGGCCGGGTTCACATCCACCGCGATCACGTGCCAGCCGTGGGTGGCGAACTGCGCGGCGAGCGGCAGGCCCATCTTGCCGGCGCCCACCACGGCCACCGTGCCGGCAGTCCCGTCCTCGCCGGCCCACGGCGAGACGGCGCGCGCCGGCCCGTGGGTGCACGGCTGCGGCGGCACGGTGATGGAGCCGCCGAGCATGGAGGCGCCCACCGACGGGCGGCTGACGACGCGGCTCATGCGGGAGATCCCTCCGCGGCCAGGTCCACGGGTCGCACCGTGGACGCGGCCTCGAGCAGCGCGGTGGCGATGCGGACGGCCCAGGCGCCGTCCTCGCCGTCCACGTAGGGGCGCTCGCCCGTGCGCACGGCGTGGACGAACGCGTCCAGCTGCGCCTTGAGCGGCTCGTGCGTCTCCACCTCGATGTCCAGCACGTCCCCGGAGAACGTGGGCGCGTAGCCCGCGATCAGCTGGGGGTGCGCCAGGTCCGACTTGGTGAACGTCAGCCGCTGGGTGAGGTAGTCCAGCTCGAACATGCCCTCCTCGCCGATCACCGTCAGCTGGCGGCGCTTGGCCGGGGTGAGCCAGTTCACGTCCAGCATGCCGGTGGCGCCGGACGGGAAGTGGAGCAGCCCGAAGAGCAGATCCTCGTGCGTGGCGTGCTTGCGCTGCGCCAGCTCCGCGTACGCGCGGACCGGGCGCTCACGGGCGATCCAGCTGAGCATGTCCGCGTCGTGGGTCGCGAGGTCCACGGTCACGCCCACGTCGCGGATGCGGGCGGGGAACGGCCCCGCGCGGCGCGAGACGATGGCGTACACGTTGGTCAGCCAGCCGGCGCGCAGCAGCTCGCCCAGCTTGAGCACCGCGGGGTTGTAGCGCTCCACGTGGCCCACCTGGACCGCGACGCCCCCGGCCCTGCCGGCGGCGACGATCTCGAGCGCCTCCGCGTGGGTGGCCGCGAGCGGCTTCTCCACCAGGACCGGCAGCCCGCGCCCGATGGCGGCCAGCGCCAGGGGCACGTGCGCCGTGGTGGGCGCGGCGATCACGACGGCCTCGATGTCCGCCTCGCGGATCATCGCGAGCGGGTCCGCGTAGCCCGTGGCGCCGGTCTGGGCGGTGGCGGCCTCGAGGGCCGCCGAGTCTGGGTCCGCGACCGCGGCGAGGACGGTCTCCGGATGCGTGGCGACGACCCGCAGGTGGTTGCGGCCCATCATCCCCAGGCCGACGAGGCCAACCCGGAGCTTCGCGGCGCTCATCGGGCCACGGGGGTGGCGACCTCGCGGACGGACCGCACGATCGTCGCGAGGTCGTCCTGCGAGAGCTTGGGGTGCACCGGGATGGCCAGCACCTCGTCCGAGAGCCGGTTGGTGACCGGCAGGTCCAGGTCCGCGGCGCCGGGCACGTACGCCTGGAGGTACGCCTGCTTGTGGATGGGCACCGGGTAGTAGATCAGCGTGCCCACGCCGCGCTCGGTGAGGCCGTCGATCACCCGCTGGCGCTCGCCGGGGAAGCGCATCACGTACTGGTGCCAGACGTGGTCGCGCCCCTCGGGGACGGTGGGGGTCAGGTAGTCCTCGGACAGCTCGGCCGTCAGGAACGCCGCGTTGCGGCGGCGCTGCTCGGTGCGCTCGTCGAGTCGGGTCAGCTGGGCGAGGCCGAGGGCCGCGGCGAGGTCGCCGGGCTTGTAGTTGGTGCCCAGGCTCTCGTGGTAGTAGCGGACGCGCATGCCGTGGTTGCGGAACAGCCGGATGCGGTCGGCGACGTCGTCGTCGTCGGTGGTGGCGAAGCCGCCCTCACCCGTCATGAGGTTCTTGGTGGCGTAGAGGCTGAACATCGCGGGGCCGAACTGGCCGGCCTTGCGGCCGCGATAGGCCGCCCCGTGGGCCTGCGCTGCATCCTCGACGATGACCAGGCCGTGGCGCCGGGCGATGTCCTCGAGCGGCGCCATGTCGGCCATCAGGCCGTACAGGTGCACGGGCATGATCGCCCTGGTCCGGGGCGTGATCGCCGCCTCCACCTGGGCGGGGTCCATGTTGAAGTCGTCCTCGCGGATGTCCACGAAGACCGGGCGGGCGCCAGCGCGGAGGATCACCGAGACGGTCGCGTTGAACGAGAACGAGACCGTGATGACCTCGTCGCCCTCCCCGATTCCGAGGCCATGGAGGACCGCCTCCTGGGCAACGGTCCCGTTGGCCATCATGACCGCGTGCTTGACGCCGCAATAGCTGGCCCAGGCCTCCTCGAACGCCTTGGTCCGGGTGCCCATCGCGAGCATGCCGGAGCGCAGGACCTCGAGGACGGCCGCCTCCTCGGCGGGGCCGATGTCGGGCTTGGAGATGGGGATCACGGGCGGGCTCCCTCAGCCGGCGACGCAGGCATCGCCGGCAATGGTGTAGGTGGACGGGCAGCGCGGGCAGCGCGCCGCCCCTTCGAAATCGCCGCGGACCATGGCGCCCGCGGCATCGACGAGCCGCTGTCCGCAGCCGCACACCCAGCCGATGCGGCGGGCGGGGCTGCCGGCCACGAGCGCGTGGTCCGGCACGGTGCGCGTCACGACCGAGCCCGCGCCAACGGTGGCGAAGCGCCCGACGTTCACGCCGGCGACCACCACGGCCCCGGCGCCGACGGAGCAGCCGGTCCGCAGGACGATCGGCGAGACCTCCCAGTCGTCCGCGCGGGCGAGCTCGCCGTCCGCGGTGATGGCGCGGGGGTAGCGGTCGTTGGTCAGGATGGCGTTGGGGCCGATGAACACGCCGTCCTCCACGGTGACGCCGTGGTACACCAGCGCGAGGTTCTGCACCTTGACGCGGTCGCCCAGCGTGACGCCCTCGTCGATGAAGGCGTCGCGGCCGATGATGCACTCCGAGCCGATGGTGGCTCCGATCCGGATCTGCGCGTGATGCCACACGCTGCTCCGGGGCCCGACCGACACGTCCGCCTCCAGATCGGCGGTGGGGTGGATCCGGGCGGTCGGGTCGATCAAGGCGGGTCAGCTCCTGCGTGCCGGGCGTCGCTGGCCGGCGCTCAGCCTGCGCGCGGCGGGTCAGCGGGCGCGACCGGCCCGGCGGCGGTTGCTGCGACCCGGGGCAGTATACCGGCCCCCTCTCGCGGCCCCGCGGGAGCGGCCCGTCAGCGCGGTCGGCGCAGCGCCTTCGCGATCGAGGCCACCAGCCCGAACCCGAGGCCCAGCGCGAGCGCGCCGCGCCAGTCCAGCAGCGCGCGGACCTCGCCGTCCACCCTGGCCGCGAGCACCACGAGGGCAGCCGACGGCCGGGCGACCGTGACGTGCCACGCGACCAGCGAGCGCACCAGGCCCTGGTCGATGGTCGCCTCGCGAGCCAGGACGTTGGACGCGATCCCCTGGGTCACGCGCAGCTCCCCGACGGCGGCAGCCCCCACGCTGCCCCACTCGACACTCAGCGCGTCCGCCCGCGCGGCGCCGACACCGCCGAGGTGGACGAAGACGTCCCCGGCGTCGAGGCGGCCGATGCCGCCCATGCGGACCTCCACGCTGTCGGCGGTGACCTCGCTGACGCCGCCGCGCTCGAGGCGGAAGGTGCCGCCGTCACGTCGGCCGGGGTCCTGGGCGCGGGTGCTGGGCTCGGTCATGGGGGGCCTCGCAATCGTGGGTGCGCCCATAGCGTACGACGAGGCGGCGCGCGCCTCCAACTGCCGAGCGCCATGCGCCCGCGTGGCGCACCGCGGGCGCATGGCGCGGCACTGCGCGGGCGCCACCCTGAAACGGGCTATAGTCCGGGCCGGGCCGGGCCGGCCCGGGCCGGGGAGCTAGCCAGAGGTGTCGCGTGATCACAGCCAGGCCGGCGTCAGAGGCGGTGTTCCGATGAGGCGCCTGCCCGCGCTGCTCGTCGTGATCCTCGCGCTCGTCGTCGGCGTCGGCGTCGGCATGCTGGCCGGCAAGGTCGTGCTGGGGCCGATGACGTCAACGGCCGAGGTCGCGCCCACCAGCGCCGCCGCCGGCGGCGTGACGGCGGCGTCGACCGCGCCCGGCCCCGCGTCCACGGCCTCCGAGGCGCCGTCCGCCAGTCCCAGCCCCACGCCGGCGCCCACGCCGGTCCTGGTTCCCGACCCGCTCGACGGCGTCCTGGTGTCGCCCGCGCTCGCCAAGCGCCATGTGGTGGCGGTCATGATCGACGACCTCTGGGCGGCCCGGCCGCAATCGGGCCTCTCGTCTGCCTCGGTCGTGTGGCAGGCGCCCGCCGAGGGCGGCATTCCCCGCTACATGGCGCTGTTCTCCGAGGGCAGCCCGCCGGCCGTGGGGCCGATCCGCTCGTCGCGGCTGTACTTCATCGCCTGGGCGGCCGAGTGGAACGCCGTCTACATGCACGTCGGCGGGTCGCCGCAGGCGCTGGCGGTGCTGGACTCCCCCCAGGGCGCGGGCTCGGTGGTGTGGAACGCGGACCAGATCAGCCTGGGCGCAACCTACATGTGGCGGATCGCGACCCGGGCCGCCCCGCACAACGTGTACTCCAGCGCCAAGGCCATGCAGCAGCTGGTGAAGGCCCTCCACGCCCCCGCGTCGATGCCGTACACGGCGGCCTGGCAGTTCGCGGCAGACCCGCCGCTGGACCAGCTGCCGACCTCCGGGTCCATCTCCGTGCCGTACCCCCAGAACGTGATCTCGTACGCCTACGATCCGGCCACCAACTCCTATCCCCGGACCGTGACCTCGGAGGGCAGGGAGGTGGACGCCGGGACGGGGACGCGGATCGCGCCCAAGAACGTGGTGGTCATCTACATGAGCTTCGGGCCGCTCAACGACGGGTCGAACAAGGGGCGCCTCGAGGCGCAGTTCACGGGCTCGGGCAAGGCCTTGGTATTCAACAACGGCACACTGACCAAGGCCACCTGGAAGAAGGCCTCGATGACGGCGCCGACGCTGCTGTACGGGCCCGACGGCCAGCCGGTGACGCTGACCGTCGGCCAGACGTTCGTCCAGGTCGTGCCTCTCGGCACGACGGTCGCCTACAAGCTGGGCCGGCTGCCGGGTCCGGGGACCTCGCCCCTGCCGTCGGGCGCCGTGCCGCCGAGCCCGTCGCCGCTGGGCCTGGTCGGGGACTGGCGGCAGGTGCTGTAGCGGTCGTCCGGGGCCGCCGGACTCCCGACCGGGAAAGCGGGCGGGCGCCCTCAGATCAGCGGCGCGCGGAGGGCAACCTCGGCCCACACGGCGCGGGTCTCGCGGGCGACGTCCGCCCAGGTGCGCGACGCGGCCGGCCGGTCCAGGGCGGCCGCGCGCAGGCGGGCGTGCAGCGCGTCGTCGGACCAGGCGGCACGCACCGCGGCCGCGAGGCCCCGGGCGTCTCCCGGCTCCACCAGGATCCCGGCCGGCCCGACGATCTCGGATAGGGCGCCCACCGCGCTCGCCACAACGGGCACCCCGGCGGCCAGTGCCTCCATGGCGGCGGTCCCGGCGGCGTCGGACCGGACGGGCTGCACCAGGAAGCGCGCCCCCGCGACCAGCGCTGCCAGCCGCTCGTCGTCGGGCGCCTGCGCGTACACGAACGCCTCGCCGACCCCCGCCCGGACAGCCGCGCGTGAGATCTCCGCCCGGTCCTCCGGCGACGCGCCCACCACCGCGACCCGCGGCGGCCACGCACCCGCCGCCAGGCCGGCCGGGGCGGCCTCGCCCGCCAGCGCCGAGAGCCCCGCGAGCAGCGTGTCAAGGTCGTGGCGGGCGTCGAACCGGCCCACGTACACGGCGTAGCGCTCGCCCAGGCCCAGCCGATCGCGCTCGGCCCGCGACCCGCCCGCCGCCTCCGGCCGGAATGCCGGGCGCGGCGCCAGGGGCACCACCCGCAGTGCCGCCTGGCGCACGCGGAGCAGGCGCCAGGCGTCGGCGCCGGCAGAGCGGCTGGGCACGATCACGGCGGCGGCGTCGCGGAGCAGGCGTGCCCGCAAGCGCTGGCCGAACTTGGCGGCACGCCCCCGCTGCCACGACTCCGGCAGCTGCCACGGCGCCAGGTCCAGCAGGGACGCCACGACGGGGATCCCGGACGCGATGGGCAGGGCGCCTGCCGCCGCGCAGTACACGGACCCGGCCGCGCCGCTGCGCTCGGCCCGCCACCCGGAGCCGATCGCCGCGCCCCGGAGCAGGAACGGGTCCACGGTCAGCGCCCCGGCGCGCAGCAGGCGGGTCGGCGGCAGCAGGCGCCGCCCCACGATGTCGAGGCGCGGCCAGCGCCCGGAGGTCGGGTCGTCCAGATCCGCCGCGAGCAGGATCGCGAACGACTCCCCGTCGCGCGGGTCCGCGTCGAGCGCACCGAGCACCTGCTCCAGGTACGCGGCGGTCAGCGGGGCGCGCTCGGGCGCCTGGAGCGGCCGGAGGTCCATGACCACGCGGACGCCCCGCGGGTCTGGCGCGCCCGCGTCACCCGATGTGCCCGAGCCCGGCCGCCAGCCCTCGCGCGGCGCGGTCACCGTGAGCCGGCGCGCGTCGGGCCGCGGCCGCGGATCTCGTCCCAGCGCAGGCCCAGGACCACGAAGAACGCCTCGAAGACGATCCGGCGGCTCATCTTCGACTGCCCGGCGGTGCGGTCCTTGAACAGGATGGGCACCTCGACCACGCGGGCGCCGCCGCGCGAGGCGCGGTAGGTCATCTCGATCTGGAACACGTAGCCGCCCGCGCGGACGCCACCCGCGGGCACCGCCGCCAGCGTCGTCGCGCGCCACGCCTTGAAGCCGCCGGTGAGGTCGTGCGGTCGCAGGCCGAGGACGGTCCGGGCGAACACCGAGCCCGAGCGCGAGATGACCCGGCGCGCCAGGCCCCAGTTCTGCGTGCCGCCGCCCGCGGTGTACCGGGAGCCGATCACCAGGTCCGCCCGACCGTCCCGGATGGGCGCCACCAGGCTCGGCAGCGCCGCCGGATCGTGGGACCAGTCGGCGTCCATCTGGATCACCACCTCCGCGCCGCCCGCGAGCGCCACGCCGAAGCCGTCGAGGTACGCCCGGCCCAGGCCCTGCTTCGCGCTGCGGTGGCGGACGCGAACGAGCGGGTTGCCGGCGGCCATGCGGTCGGCCATGCGGCCGGTGCCGTCAGGCGAGCCGTCGTCCACGATCAGCAGGGTCGCGCCGGGCAGAGCGGCGAGGATCGCGGCCGAGATCGCCTCGATGTTGGCCGCCTCGTTGAAGGTGGGAACCACCACCCACACGCCGGCGTGGGGCGCCGGGGCCGGGCGCGACGCCCTGGACTCGGGAACGGTGGACGCCGAGGCGGGATCCCCCGGCCGGTGCTCGGAACTCTGGCTCACGGCGCGCAGTGTACGGCTGGCGCCCGGTTCCCATCGCCGCCTGTCCCATCGCCGCCCGGGGACGCGGCGCCCGAGCTCCGCGGGCCTGGGCCCGTGTCGGCTGCCGGCAGTGCCGCCCAGGGCTGCCGCTAGCGCAGCGGGAGCGACAGGCTGCCCTGCTGCGCGGTCCCGTTCGCTGCGGCCCCGGTGACCTTGAGCCGGAGCGTGCCGGCCGAAGAGGACCGCAGCGTGACGGTCGCGCGGTAGACGCCCGCCGCGACCTTGGCCATCGCGACCGACCAGGGCCTGGCGCCCGGCTGGCTGACAACCAGCCGCGGGGCCGCCTTGAGGCCCACCGCCGCGCTCGCGGTCACCGTGATGCGCTGCCCGCGCCCCGGCGCCGCGGCCGATGCCGTGACGAGGAACGCGCCCACCGTGACGGGAGCCTGCTGCGTCACGGTGGCCACGGCGTCGTTGGCCACCACCTGGGAGCGGTACACGCCCTGCGGCACTAGCGCGCCGGTGTCGTCCCGGCCGTCCCAGCTGAACGTGTAGGTGCCGGCGCTCTGTGCCGTGCCGGCCGCGATCGTCCGCACCGCGGCGCCCTTGCTGTTGACCACGGACCAGCTCACCGTTGCCGCTCCGGCCAGCCGGTAGCTCAGCACCGTGGCGGAGGCCGCCGGATCGCCGCCCTGCGGGAAGATCACGGACCTGGAGCTGGCGACGAAGCCGAGCGTCCGGTCCACGATGACCTGCCGGGTCACGGATGGGCTGCTGTTGCCGGCAAGGTCGGTGGCCGTGGCGGTGAGGGTGTAGGTGCCGTCGGGGACCGGGAGCCCGCCGACCGCGGTGCCGCCCCAGGACAGGGTGGCGGGCCTGCCGGCAGCCGAGCCCGAGATCTGGGCGACCATGGCGCCGGCGGCGCTGAGCACCGTGGCCCGGACCGACCCGGCCTCGGAGGAGACCATGGCGACGACATCGCTCACGCCATCGCCGTTGGGGCTGAGGACGAAGCGGCCCGGGCCGCCGCTCACGCCCAAGGTTGGCGCGGTGGCGTCCACGGTGATGTCGCCATGTGCGATGAGGGGCCCGTTGCCGTAGGCGTCGGTGGCCGTCAGGTTCCAGTGGTACCGGCCATCCGGCACCGAGTGCGGGGCGGGAGCCCAAGTGAGGGCGGCCACCGAGGAGGTGCCGGCGCTCGACGCCATGATGGCGCCGCCGATGTCGGTGATCGTGATCGTCCAGCTCGCCGTCTCGGACAGCTGGAGCGAGATGGGCAGGGCGTCGTTCGCGCCGTTGCCGTCGGGGGACAGCACGCCGCCGCCGTCAGATGTGCTCCGCAGGCTCGGCGGCACCGAGTCGCGCGGGATCAGCGAGGCACCCGCCATGAACCCGGTGGCCCCGCTGTCGAGGCGCACGGCGTACACGGGCGACCCGCCCGCCGTCGTGACACCTGTCGTCGCCACCACGCGCACGATCGTGGACGACGGGAGCGTTGCCACGGGGTTGGTGCCGGCGGCGGCGTCCGCGGGGGCGCCGTACAGCGTCGCGCCTCCGGGCGCTGGCGTGGCGTTGCCCGGGACGGGCTGCTGCGCGGGGTCCGCGCCGGTGTCGGCGAACGAGGCGCCCGTGACGGCCGCGGTGGAGAGCGCCAGGTCGCCCGTGGCCGAGCGCCAGAAGCCGGCCGGCGTGGGGTCGTCGGGATCCAGGAGCTCGGTCGCGCCGGGCGTCCGGACCGACGCGCTCTGGAGCACGTTGCCGTGCGCGCCGGGCGCGCCGGTCCAGTAGTCGCGGAGGGACTCGTTGGCCGTGAACAGGGCGCTGATGTAGTACGGGTCGTGGCTGTGGCCGATGGCGATGACGGCTTTGGCGCCGGCTGCCAGGAACGGCGCCGCGTAGTTATCGGCACGCTGCTGGGCCACAGCGAGTGTCGGGTCTGGCTTGCCGGGCTCGCTGTTGCCCGAGGCGTAGCACAGGTGGAACAGGAGGACCACGGCGTTGGGCGCCGGCTTCAGCGTCCGGATCGACGGCTCGCCGTAGTACTTGAGCTCGCTGTCGGTGGTCACGCCGTCGCCGTTGGCGTCGTAGTTGAGGCCGAAGCTGTCTTTGGTGGTGTAGGCGGCGTCATTGCCGTAGGGCGACGGCCAGCCGTTGCCGTGGCCGAGGTAGACGATGATCGAGGCGCCGTTGACGGCTGCCGTGACGCGCGGCCAGGTGGCGTCGGGGCTGTAGACCCGGACGACGTTGCTCGTGTACTGGGTCGCGGTCGCGTAGATCTGGTCCGCGTAGGCCCGGTAGGTGGAGGTGACGCTGCCGGTGGCGCCGACGATGATGGCAACCTTGGGGCCCGCGCTGGCCGCGCGGACGGGCGCGGCGGTCGCCGGGACCACCACGCCGAGGCCGGCGACGATCAGGGCGACGAGCGCGACGGCGAGCTTGCGCAATTCGTGGGCTCCAGGGCACGGTTCGTGACCCCGCAAGCCTCGCTGTCGGGAAGGGCCGGGCCAATCGCGGAATAGTCCCGCCACGGCGTGGGCCGATCGGGCCCCTGCAGGCAGTACCGCCCCCTCGCGCGGGTGGGCACGGGCGGCCCGGGTGGCGAGCCTGGCCGCCGGGCGGCCCTGGTGGCGAGCCTAGCCGCCGGCCAGGCCCCGCCGCAGCTCCGGCAGCGCGTCGGCAAATGCCTCGCGCCAGTCGCGCATCGGGGTTCCGGAGGGCAGCGGCGTCGGCTCCAGCACGGCCCACAGGGGCGGCGTCGAGGCGCGCTGCCAGGTCGCGGCGGGCACGTCCACCACCGCCGCGTCGAGCGCCAGCGCCCGGAGCACCTCGCGCGCCCAGTCGGCCCGGGATGCCCGACCGCCGTTGACCAGGTGGTGGATCGCCGTGGTGCCCGGGGCAGCCGCCCGGGCCGCGCCCAGCACCTCCACGATCGCCGCCGCGAGGTCCGGCGCGTAGGTGGGCGTGCCGACCTCGTCGCCGGTGACGCGCAGGGACTCGCCGGCCGCCCGGGCGCGGACCGCCGCCGCGGCGATCTTGGCAGGGAAGTCGTTGCCGGGCGGGCCGAACAGCCAGGCGGTCCGGACGACGGCCAGGCGGCCCGAGGACCCGGCGAACGCAGCCGTCGCCAGCACTTCCGCGGCTGCCTTGGCGGCGCCGTAGGGGTTGACCGGGTTGCGCGGATCGTCCGGCGCGTAGCCGCGGCCGTCGGTGCGCCGCCCGTCGAACACCTCGTTGGTGGACAGGATCACGAGGTCCGTGCCGCGTGCCGCGCAGGCGCGGGCGATCTCGCCCACCGCCGTCCCGTTGCGGCGCATCGCGACGTCGGGCTCGCGGGCGTTGCCGTCCACGTCGGTCCAGGCGGCGGTGTGGATCACCGCGTCGGGCCGCTCCCGGTCGAGCAGCGTGCCGAAGCTCGCGGCGGTGACCGTGTCGAGGTCGAACTCCGGCAGGTCCCAGCCGACCGGCGGGCGGCCCCCGGTGAGGGGCGACCCCTCGAGCGCCGCAACCAGCGCCCGGCCGAGCCGCCCGACAACGCCGACGACCGCGACGCGCACTAGGCGGTCCCGTCCACCGCGCGGCCCGCGGCCAGCCGGTCGCCGTACTGGCGGGCGTAGTAGGCGTCCCAGTCACCCGACTTGGCGCTCGCGATCCAGTCGGGGTGGTCGCGGTACCAGCCCACCGTCGCCGACAGGCCATCGGCGAACGGCACGCTCGGACGCCAGCCCAGAGCCGCCAGCCTGGACCCGTCCATCGCGTAGCGGCGGTCGTGGCCCGGCCGGTCCGGCACGGTCCGCACGATCGACCAGTCTCGACCCGTGGCCGCGAGCAGGAGGCCGATGACCTCGCGGTTGGGCAGCAGGTGGTCGCCGGCGATGTTGTACGCCTCGCCGGTTTCGCCGTGCCGGAGGACGAAGTCGATACCGGCGGCGTGGTCGGCCACGTGGAGCCAGTCGCGGACCTGCATCCCGTCGCCGTACATCGGGAGGGGCTTGCCCTCCAGGGCGTTGGTCGTGAACAGCGGGATGAGCTTCTCGGGGTGCTGGTGCGGGCCGTAGGTGTTCGAGCCGCGGGTGATCACGGCGTCCAGGCCATAGGTGATGCCGTAGGCTCGGACCAGCAGCTCGCCCGCGGCCTTGGCCGCCGCGTAGGGGCTGCGCGGCGCCAGCGGGTCGGCCTCCACGCTGCGGCGCGGCGCCTCGACGTCGCCGTAGACCTCGTCGGTGCTCACCTGCAGGAAGCGGATGGGGAGGCGATGGCCCCGGCCGGCCCGCTCGTGCTCGCGCCTCACGGCCTCCAGGAGGACGTGGACGCCGATGACGCCCGTGCGCAGGAACGCCTCGGGGTCCAGGATGCTGCGGTCCACGTGCGTCTCGGCGGCCACGTTGAGGACCGCGTCCGCCTCGGCGACCAGGGGGCCCACGACCGTCGGGTCCGCGATGTCGCCGCGCACGAAGTCGAACCGCGTGGCCTGCTCGGGGTCCGCCTCCACCGCGACGAGGTTGGCGCGGTTACCGGCGTAGGTGAGCTTGTCGAGGACCGTGACGCGCGTTCCGTCGCGGCGGGCCAGCAGCTGGCGGACCAGCTCCGAGCCGATGAACCCCGCCCCGCCGGTGACGAGCAGGCGGGCGCCGGGGCGGATCCGCTCGCTCACGCCGGGTCCCGCGGCCGCTCGACGGGCCGCGCGAGGCGACCGGCTCGATCGTCGGCCTGGGCCAGCTCGGCCGCCTTGAGCAGCGAGGGGACCGTGCCCGCGTCCGCCCACTGCCCCTCGTACACGGGCGCGAACAGCCGGCCGCCGGGGATGTAGTGGTTCAGCACGTCGGTGATCTCGAACTCGCCGCGGCCCGAGGGCGCCAGCCGCTCGATCACGCCGAACGCATCGGGGCGCAGGAAGTACACGCCGATCGGGATGAGGTCGCTCTTGGGGTGCTTGGGCTTCTCCTCGAAGCCGACCACCCTGCCGTCGGGGCCGAACTCGGCCACGCCGAAGCGCTCCGGGTCCGGGACGCGGTACAGCAGCGTGCCGGCACCCCAGCCCTCCTCCTCGAACTGGCGGGCGAGCGGCGCGAGCGGGTCACCGCGAAGGATGTTGTCGCCCAGGACCACGCAGAACGCGTCGTCGCCGATGAAGTCGCGGGCGAGGCCGATGGCGTGGGCGATGCCCAGCGCGCCGCGCTGGTACCGGTACGTCAGCTCGAGGCCGAAATGGCGGCCGTCGCCCAGCAGCTCCACGATGTCGCCGACGCTCTTGCCGCCGACGATCACCATGACCTCGCGGATGCCCATGCCCGCGAGCGTCTCCAGCGGGTAGTAGACCATCGGCCGGTCGTAGATCGGCAGCAGGTGCTTGTTGGTGACGATCGTCAGCGGGAAGAGGCGCGTGGCGGTGCCGCCGGCGAGGACGAGGCCCTTCATCTGGCGGAGCGTACCGCACGCCGGTGGCGTGCGAGGCCCTGGTTCTCCCAGTGGCCGCCGAGCGTGGGGGGGGCGGCGCGCACCGGGGAGCGGCTGGCGCGGCGGCGGAGTCTAGCTCGCTGCCCGCGACGGGCCCCACGCCCCCCGCGTGTTGCCCGGCGGCCCCCATCCCCCGCGTGTTGCCCGCGGCGGGCCGACGGTGCGCCGGCCGCACGACCGTTGCCCCCGCGGCCGCGCCCGT